>JAIVIH010000322.1 GCA_020200615.1 Actinomycetota bacterium
GCCTTCGTGATCCTCTACCTGTTCCCCGACCGGACCCAGAAGCTGTGGGGCTGGACGATCAGGCTCAGCATGTCCGCCCTCATCATGGGTGGCGGGTACCTGGCCGGCGCCTACTTCTTCACGAGAGTCGTCCGCTCGCGTGAGTGGCACCGGGTGGGCGTCGGTTTTCCCGCCATCACCGTTTTCAGCAGCGTTCTGATGGTGGCTACGGTTCTCCACTGGGAGCGCTTCAACCACGACCACGTGTCGTTCTGGGCCTGGCTGCTCCTCTACGCCTCGACGCCTCTGCTCCTGCCCCTCTTGTGGGCCAACAACCGCCGGACCGATCCCGGCACGCCGTCGCCCTCCGGCGATGTCCGGATCCCCCGGCCGGTGCGGATCGCGGTCGGGGTGGGCGGAGCCGCGCAGCTCGCCTTCGCCGCGTTCATGTTCGGCTGGCCCGATGTCGTAGCCAGGTCGTGGCCGTGGCCCGTCGACGCAGCTACGGCTCGCTCGATCAGCGCTTTCGTCGCCTTTCCGGCCGTCACGTGGCTGTGGTTTCTCCTCGACGAGCGGTGGAGCAGCTTCCGGATCACCCAACAGACGGCGACCCTCGGCCTCGTCCTGGTGGGAGTGGGCGCTCTCCGCGCTCGTGACGACTTCCGCAGCGACGGCCGGTTCTGGACCTACCTGGTGACCGTGGTCGTGACCATCGCCCTCAACGTCGCCCTCTACTGGGCCATGGAGCGCCGGGCGCACCGAGACTCGATGCCCGCGCCCGCAGGTTCTCAGCCGGATCGCGTACCGGCCCGCTGAAGCGGCGAAAACCGGCGGCGCCGACGGCGCGGTCGGTTGCAGTTGCGCGCGACCATGGCGCAGCACACCGGGGAACGGGAGCGCGCAGCTTGGTCGACATCGCAGGGCTGGCGGAGGTGCTGGCCGCCTTCGTCCACGACGGCGACGTCGTGGCCCTCGAAGGCTTCACTCACCTCATCCCCCATGCCGCCGGCCATGAGCTGATCCGTCAGGGCCGCCGCGACCTGACCCTGGTGCGGATGACGCCGGACGTCGTGTACGACCAGCTCATCGGAGCGGGGTGCGCGTCGCGGCTGGTCTTCTCGTGGGGCGGGAACCCGGGAGTGGGATCCCTCCACCGTTTCCGGGACGCGGTGGAGCGGGGGTGGCCACAGCCGCTCGAGATCGAGGAGCACAGCCATGCGGGCATGGCCGCCCGCTACGTCGCCGGCGCGTCAGGGCTGCCCTTCGGCGTCCTGAGGGGTTACACCGGGACCGACCTTCCCGCCCGCACGTCCACCATCGCCTCGGTCGTCTGCCCGTTCACGGGTGAGCGGCTCACGGCGGTCCCCGCCCTCACCCCTGACGTCACCGTCATCCACGCTCAGCGGGCCGACCGGAGGGGGAACGTCCAGCTCTGGGGGATCCTGGGCATCCAGAAGGAAGCCGCCCTCGCCGGTCGGGTGGCGGTGGCGACGGTGGAAGAGGTGGTCGGGGAACTCGATCCCCGGCCCGGCGCCGTCGTCCTCCCGGCCTGGACCCTCCAGGCCGTCTGCCCCGTTCCCGGCGGCGCCCACCCCTCCTATGCCCACGGATACAGCACGCGGGACAACGCCTTCTACGCCGCGTGGGACGCCATCAGCCGCGACCGGGCCCGGTTCGGGGCCTGGATCGACCGGCACGTGCTCGGTACCGATGACCACGCCCAACACCTGTCGAGCCTGGCTGCGGCCCGTGGCTGACGGCGGCTGGACGCCGCAGGAGATGATGACGGTGGCCGCCGCCCGGGCCCTCGGGAACGGAAGGACGGTCTTCGTCGGCATCGGCCTGCCCAGCACCGCCGCCAACCTGGCCCGGTTGACGCACGCGCCCGGCGTCGTCCTCATCTACGAGTCGGGCACGATCGGGTCGAAGCCCCCCCGCCTGCCGCTGTCCATCGGCGACGGCGTCCTGGCCGATACGGCCGACGCCGTGGTCTCCGTCCCCGAGATCTTCGCCTACTGGCTCCAGGCGGGGCGCATCGACGTCGGCTTCCTCTCGGCTGCGCAGATCGACCGGTACGGCAACCTAAACACCACCGTCATCGGGAACTACGACGACCCGGCCGTGCGCTTGCCGGGAGCGGGCGGGGCGCCGGAGATCGCCGCCTCGTGCGGGGAGGTCATTGTGATGGTTCGCCACAATCCCCGAACCTTCGTCGAGCATCTCGACTTCGTGACGACGGTGGGACACGGGTCGGGGCCCACCGACCGGTCCCGGCACGGCTTCCGCGGTCGCGGCCCGACCCTCGTCATCACCGATCTCGGGGTACTCCGACCTGACCCTTCCAACTGTGAGCTGACTCTCACCGACCTTCACCCCGGAAGCACGGCTGAGGAGGCGAGGGCCGCCACCGCTTGGGATCTCGCCGTCCATCCTGAACTGAGGGAGGTAGCCGCGCCCACGGGCGAGGAGTTGGACGTGCTGCGGCGGCTCGAGGCCACCAGGGGAGCGACCTAGTGGGCGCCGGACCCGGAGAGGTGTTCATCCTCGACGCGGTTCGGACTCCCGTCGCCCGGTACGGCGGGGCCTACGCCTCCGTGCGGCCCGACGACCTCGCCGCGGTAGTGGTCAGGAGCCTCCTCGATCGCACCCCGTCCCTGGATCCGGCGGCCGTCGACGACGTCGTGCTGGGGGACGCCAACGGCGCCGGGGAGGACAACCGGAACGTCGCCCGCATGGCTGCCCTGCTGGCCGGCATGCCACCGTCGGTGCCGGGGGTCACCGTCAACCGCCTGTGCGGATCTGGGCTCGAGGCCGTGATCCATGCCGGTCGCGCCATCGCCCTCGGCGACTCGGCCGTGTGCATCGCCGGAGGCGTCGAGTCCATGAGCCGGGCCCCCTGGGTGGTGCTCAAGCCCGACTCGCCCTTCCCACGCGACGACGCCATGCTCCACTCGACCACCTTGGGGTGGCGCTTGGTGAACCCGCGCTTGCCGCCCGAGTGGACGATTCCGTTGGGTGAGGGGGCCGAGGTGCTGGCCGAGCGCCATCGGATAGGCCGGCGCAGCCAGGACGAGTTCGCCTTGGCCAGCCACCGCCGGGCCGAGGCCGCGTGGCAGTCGGGCCGCTTTCAGGCCGAGGCGGTGGCCGTCCCCGGTCCTGACGGACGCGCTCTCCTAGAGCGGGACGAGAGCATCCGCCCCGACACGTCGGTCGAGGCCCTGGCCCGGCTACGGCCGGCCTTCCGCCCCGACGGGACTGTCACCGCAGGAAACTCCTCCCCGCTGAGCGACGGTGCCGCGGCCCTGCTGCTGGCTGACGAAGCGACGGTGGCGGGCTTGGATGCTCAACCGCTCGCCCGGATGGTGGCGCGCGGCCTTAGTGCGGTCGAGCCGCCCGTCTTCGGGATCGCACCCGTGCCCGCGGCGGAGCAGGCCTTGAAGCGGGCCGGCATCGGGTGGGCCGATCTCTCCGTGGTGGAGGTCAACGAGGCTTTCGCCGTCCAGGTCCTCGCCTGCCTGGAGGCGTGGCCCGAGTTGGACCCGGCGATCGTGAACCCCAACGGGGGCGCCATCTCCCTCGGTCACCCGATCGGCTGTTCTGGGGCACGGATCCTGGCCAGCCTGGCGTGGGAGTTGCGGCGGCGAGGGGGCGGGTTCGGCCTGGCGGCCATATGCATCGGGGTGGGCCAGGGACTGGCGGTCGTCCTCGAGGCCTGATCCGGGGGACAACCTGGCCTTTACGCGGCGAGGTGGGCGCCGCACGAGGCCGGCGCCCACCCCTCCTGGAGATGATCTGCGCGTGGCGCAGCGAGGAACTACTTCTCGTCGAGGCGCTCCCGGAGGTTGTCGGCCTGCTCCTCGATGGGCGGCTCCTGGCTGGAATCGTCGGTCACGACCTTCTTCCAGTTCTCCATCTCGGATCCGCCCGGCACCATCCCTCCCTGCGTGAAGGCGGGACCGCCCTCACCCTTCACCCACTCCTCGCCCTCGGCGACGGTGCCCTGGGGCTCAGGGCTCTGCGTCTCGCTCATGGCTACCTCCATCGGATCGGTTCCTGAAGCGTCTACCCGAGCGACGGTGGTGAGAAACGGCCGGGACGCTGGTAGGAGGGAGGTTTGGGCCTCAACTCGGCGGGAGACAGAGTTGCCATGCTCACCATCATCCTGATCGTCCTGATCCTCCTCCTTCTGTTCGGTGGAGGCGGTTACTACACCCGCGGCCGTCGTCGCCTGTAGCGC
>JAIVIH010000078.1 GCA_020200615.1 Actinomycetota bacterium
GCGGTACGCGGCACGGGCCGCCCCCAGCCAGTCCTCCCAGTCTGTGTGCTCGAGCTCCTCCACCGTCGTCCCGTGCCCCGGCAGCAGGGGTGCCTCGACTGCGAACCCGGCGCGAGCGAAGGCGTCGGCCAGGCCCCGGACGGACTGGAGCGTGCCAGTCAGGCCGTGCAGGACGAGGGCGCCGTCGGGGCGTCGCCCTGCACGCGGGTCCTCAGGACTCAAGAGTGCGACTGGCCTGGGCCGACATCACCTGGAAGGCCAGGGTGGCGGCGGTCACCCCGGCGACGGCCTCGTCGAGCCCGACGGTGCCGACGGGCACGCCGTACGCGGCCAGCGCCTCCAGGATGGGGTCCCGCACGACTGGGTCCTCGGCGGTCTCGCGCACGAGCAGGATCGAGGCCGGCGCCCCGAACTCGCCGCGGTACCCGTACGTCGGCTCCTCCACCAGGCGCCCCCAGAGATCGATCTCGCCGACCACCAGGGGAATCGGGGCGACGCAGAGGCCGTAGTTGCGCAGCGTCTCGAGGTCGCGTGCCGCGGAGATGCCGCAGCTACAGGTGACAGCCGGCGCGGGGTGGCCTCCGGCCAGGCAGACGGCGTGCAGCGGCCGGTCGGGCTGCCACTCCACCTGACGCTGGGAGACCGACCGGAGCAGGCGCCGGGGCGACACCTGCCAGTAGCGCCACGCCCGGACGGGCGAAGAATCGCTCCGCCGGTCGACGCCGTCCAAGGGTCGGGGCGTCAGCCCCGGCTTTCCTCGGCGGCCTGTTGCAGCTGGTTCCACTGCCCAGTCTGCGGAAAGCGCGAGTCGTAGGTGCAGGTGGCGTCGTCGTCCTCGGGGTCTTCCGGCACCCAGAGGCTGGAGGCGGCCTCGTAACACGACTGGTGCAGGGTCATGGCCGTGGGGCAGGTGGCGCCCTGGGCGGTGAGCTCGGTGCTGTAGGAGTCCTGCGGGGTGACGACCTGACCGCACACGTCGCAGGTAGCGAAGCCCGTCGCATCCGCAAAGAGCATATCGGTGGCGGGATCTCCATCCCCGCGACCGTGCGCATGAACCAGATCGTCACCGACGTCCCCTTCGGTGACGGCTCGATCGAGGCCAACCTGGACACCAGCGCGGGCGAGTTGGTGATGGACCTGGGTCACCTGGAGGAACCAGACGTGACCGTGACCCTCGACTACGACACGGCGCGCGCCATCTTCGTGGAGGGAACGGCCCAGGCGGGGATGCAGGCGTTCATGGCTGGCAAGATCCGCGTCGACGGGGATCTGGCCAAGCTGGTGGCCGCCCTCCAGGGGGTGTCGCCCGACGCCTACGAGGCGTCGGAGATCCAGCGCCGGATCAAGGAGATCACCGCCTGAGTCGAGGCGGTCAGATCAGGTAGATGTTGACCGAGGTACCGCGCTTCACTCTCGAGCCGGCATCCGGCGAGCTGAGGATAACCCTTCCACCGTTGGGCCCGTAGACGTTCCCGAGCTTGAGATCGGAGGCCTCCAGCGTGGCCTTGGCGTCGGCCTCGGACTTGCCGAGGAGCCTGGGCACTTCCGGCTGGCCCTTGGAGATCACGACCGTGACCGTGGTGGCCCGCTCGACGCTGGTGCCCCACGGAGGTCGGGTGCCGACCGCCTTGTCGCTGGGCACGTCGTCGCTGAAGACGTCGACCCTGGCCGCCTCGAGACCGGCGTCGGCCAACGCCTGGGTGGCCTGCTCGAAGCTCATCCCCTCGACCTTGGGGATGGCCCGGGGCTCGGGCCCTTTGGACACGATGAGGTCGACCCGGCTGCCCTTGGGGTGCTTGACCCCTTTCGGCGACCAGTCGAGCACGGCGCTGGCGGAGGCCACCTCGCTGTACTGCTCCGTGACCGCGCCCTCGACGAAGCCCGCCTCTTCCAGCCGGGCGGTGGCTTCGTCGATGGTCAGTCCACTGAGATCGGGAACGTCTACCGGAGTCGCGCCGAGCGACACCACCAACCTGACGACCTTGCCCTCCTTGAGCTTCACGTTCGGCGCCGGCGACTGCGTGACCACCTGGCCCTGCTCGGTACCGTCGACGTACTTCTGGGTGACCTCCACGGAAAAGCCGAGGGGCTCGAGGAGACGGCGAGCCTCGGACTCAGGGCGGTTCCCCACCTCGGGAACCGCGTGAGAAGGAACCTGGGCCTGAACGAAGGCGAGGGCGCCCGCAATCGTCCCGACGATCGCCAGGAGTCCGACCAGCAGGGCCCATGGCCACCGGCGACGACGCCGGCGGGGCTCCTCCTCCAGCACGACGGCGGCCGGCAGGGGCGGCGATGGGATGATCGCTGTGGGCGTGAGGATGGGGATCGGATCCGCCGGCGGAGTGGCCGGGCTCGGCGCGTCGGCGACGGTGGGCTCCGAGGCGGCGCCGAAGCCCATTTCCGTAGGCTCGTCGTCGAAGACCGACTGGGTCTCGTCGAAGACCGACGCACCGGCCAGGGTCAGGGGCTCGGGGGCGGGGAGGTCGAGGGCCACGGTCTGCAATGCGGCCCCGACGGCCATGGCGTCCGGGCGCTTCTCGGGGTCGGGCTGACCGGCCCGGGCGAGCATGGGCGCCATCGGCCCCAGCTCGTCGGGGACTTCGAGGGGTCGCTCGAGCCGGCCCAGGATGGTGCCCACCGTCGTGTCGGCCGCGAAGGGCACACGCCCCGTCACCGCTTCGACCAGCACCACGGCCAGCGAGTACACGTCCGCCTTTCCGTCGAGCGCGATCCCCCGGATCTGCTCGGGCGCGACGTAGCGGGCGGTTCCCAGGACAGCGCCGGAAGGCTCCGTCCACGCTGCTTCGGCCAAGGCCCGGGCCAGCCCGAAGTCGGCGATGCGCAGCCGGCCTTCATCGTCGAACAGCAGGTTGGCGGGCTTGATGTCGCGATGGACAAGGCCCCTGCGGTGCGCGTAGTCGAGGCCCCGGGCCGCTTCGAGCCCGACCTCGAGGGCCTGCGACACGGTCAGCCGATGGCCGCTAACAGCCGATAGCGACTGCCCAGGACGCGGCCGATGTGGTCCGCGATGCGGGTGGAAGCCACAGAATAAGGCGGCGCACGTCGTCGGCCAGGAAGACGTGGGCGGATGCGCCGGTGCCGATGGCCGCTAACAGCCGATAGCGACTGCCCAGGACGCGGCCGATGTGGTCCGCGATGCGGGTGGAAGCCACAGAATAAGGCTACCGTGCCCGCCCTCGCCGGAGGCGGCATGCTCACCCGAGCGAAGCAGTACGGGCGATGATGGAGCAAGCATGGTGCGAAGACTGATCATGGGCCTGATAGCGGCCGTCGCCATCGGGGGGATCGTCTACACGTTCTCGGGCCCGACTCAGAGCGACGATCCCGACCGGCCTGCGGCCGTGGAAGGGGTGTCGCCCGCGGGGGGCAACCTCGACCTGCGTCAGGTCACCATCTCCGCCGACCTCGCCCCCGGATACACCGGTTACCTGACGATGGACGGAGTCGAGGTTCCCGAGGACGATCTCCAGCGGGTCGACGCCCTGAACTCGGTGACCCTTCGTCCGCAACCCGACAGCGACTACCGGGAGCTGGAACCCGGACCGCACTGCGCCGGCGTCGTCTACTGGCGCATCGGTGGCTCCCAGGAAGAGAGCATGTCGCACCGCTGGTGCTTCCGGCTTCACTAGGCCATGAACGGGGCGCCCGGCGGCTCATGACCGACGCCCCTCCCTGTCTCTTCTGCCGGATCGTCGCGGGCCGGGAGACGGCGGAGATCGTCCTCGACGAGCCCGCAGCCGTGGCCTTCCTGGACTTCCGTCCTCTCTTCCCGGGCCACTGCCTCCTGGTGCCCCGCGCCCACCACGAGACGCTCGGGGACCTGCCGGCCGAGGACGTGGGCATCCTGTTCGGCACCGCCCAACGACTGGCACGAGTGGTGGAAGGGGCGATGGAGGCCGAGGGAAGCTTCGTGGCCATCAACAACCGGGTGAGCCAGAGCGTCCCCCACCTTCACGTCCACGTCGTCCCGCGGCGGCGGAAGGACGGGCTGCGGGGGTTCTTCTGGCCAAGGACGCGCTACCCGAGCGAGGACGCGATGGCGGCCGTCGGCGACCTCCTCCGCGCTGCCCTCAGCGCCGAACGTCGTACGCCCTAGGGCTCGGCATCACCGGCGTGGCGGAAGCGCTCGACGAGGTCTTCCTTCCACTCGTCGGCCAGGGCCTCGAGGGCCAAAAGCTCCGACAGCCGGGCGGCCGTCAAACCCTGCCTTCGCGCCTCGTGGACATCACGGATGGACACACCCGCCGGGCTGCGCTCGGCAACGGTGATCGGGCCCGCCACCGGAACCCGACCCGTCTGCAGGGCGCGGAGATACCAACCCGTCCGTCCCGTCTCGCGCATACGGGGGCCGACACGGCCGCTCTTGCGGTGGAGGGCGAGCTTGAAGCAGGGCCACCGAGGTTGGCAGACCTCGAGCACGGCGTCGCCCCACTGCCACCGGTCACCCACGCACACCGTGTCCTCGAGCCAGCCCTGGATGGTCAGGTTCTCACCGAAGGCCGACGGCCCGAGGTCTTCTCCCAGTTCGGCGCTCCACGCCGCGAAGTGCTCGGAGGGATAGGCGTAGACGGCCTTGTCCGGCCCACCGTGATCCCGCAGGTCCGCCTGGCCGTCGCCTTCCAGGTTCACCGTGTCCAACCACAGCGTCGGTGTCCCGACCGGCTTCTTGGCGATCCCGCTCTCGACCGGATGCCCGCGGTGCTGGCCCAGGTAGGCGGGCCGGCCGACGTTGACGGACAGCAATCCGACCTGGGTCAAGCCTCACCTTCCTCGAGGAGCCGCATGAACGCGGGCTCGTCGATGACGGGAACTCCCATCTCCTGCGCCTTGGCGATCTTGGCCGCACCCGGTTCGGCGCCGGCAACGACGTAGTCGGTCTTGCGGGACACACTTCCGGGCGACGTACCGCCCCGCGCCTTGATCGCTTCGACGGCGGCCTCTCGCGACATCTCTTGCAGGGTCCCCGTCACGACAAGGGTCCTCCCCGGAAGGGTCTGGGGCTCATCGGGGCCCGACCGTCCCGAGAGGTTCACGGCTGCCCGTCGCAGCTTCTCCACGACCTCCACGTTGCGGTCGAGGGCGAAGAAGGCGTGGACACTGTGGGCGATCTTGGGCCCGACTCCCGGCACCGCCGCCAGCACCTCCTCGGGCGCGGCCAGGATGCGTTCGAGGTCGCCGAAGGCATCGGAGAGGAGTTCCGCCCCGCGCCCCCCCAGGAGGCGGATACCCAGACCGAACAGGAGGTTGGGGAGCGGTCGTTCCTTCGACCGCTCGATCGCGCTCAGAAGGTTGTGGACGGACAGCTCGGCGAACCCATCGAGGCCGGCCAGGTCGTCCTCAGTCAGGGCGTAGATGTCGCCGACGTCCCGGAGCAGGCCCGCGTCGACTAGCTGGACCACACGCTTCTCACCCAGGCCCTCTATGTCCATGGCGCCACGGCTGGCGAAGTGGGCCAGCCGTTGCACGCGCTGACCCGGACAGTCGGCGTTGGTGCAGAAGGTGTCGCTCTCCCCTGGCGTGCGCACGAGGGGCCCTCCGCACACCGGGCACGCGTCGGGAAAGCGCCACTCCTGGAGCCCCGGCGGCCGCTTGGTCAGGACCGGCCCCACCACCTCGGGAATCACGTCGCCGGCCTTGCGCACGAACACCGTGTCACCGGGCCGGACATCCTTCTTCCGCACCTGGTCTTCGTTGTGCAGGGTGGCCAGCCGCACGGTCGAGCCGCTCACCCGCACGGGCTCGAGCATGGCGAACGGAGTGGCCTTCCCCGTGCGGCCGATGGAGACCATGATGTCCAGGAGAAGGGTCGTGGCCTCCTCCGGGGGGAACTTGTAGGCGATCGCCCATCGGGGGGACTTGGACGTCGTCCCCAGCTCGGCACGCTGAGCCAGATCGTCGACCTTGACGACGACGCCGTCGATCTCGTAGTCGAGGTCTCGACGGTGTTCCTGCCAGGAGCGGCAGTAGGAGTCGACCTCTTCCAACGACGAGAGCTGCCGGATCTCGGGATTGACCGGCAGCCCCGATTCGGCGAAGCACTCCAGCACCTGCGAGTGCCTCTGGAGCCGAGGACCTCGCTCCATGTGACCCGACTGGTACACGAAGAAGCGGAGGTCTCGGCTGGCGGTGACGCGCGCGTCCTTCTGGCGAAGAGAGCCCGCGGCTGCGTTCCTGGGGTTGGCGAACAGCCTGGCGCCCGCCTCCATCTGGCGCCGGTTCAGCTCCTCGAAGGCGGAAACCGGCAGGTAGACCTCGCCCCTCACTTCGAGGATCCCGGGCGGGTTTCCCGCCGCCGGCTTAAGCCGGGACGGCACATCGGCGATGGTGGCCACGTTGCCGGTGACGTCGTCCCCCTGGATGCCGTTGCCCCGGGTGGCGGCCCGCACGAACCGGCCGTCCTCGTACAGGAGGGACATGGCAATGCCGTCGATCTTGAGCTCGCAGACGTAGTCGACGTCGCCCGAGATGTAGCGCTCCATGCGCCGGCCCCAGGCGGAGAGCTCGTCGAAGTCGACGATGTTGTCCAGGGACATCATGGGGCTCAGGTGACGCACCGTCGGGAACGCCCCCGTCGGAGCCTCCCCCACCCGCTGGGTCGGCGAGTCGGGGGTCAGGATTTCGGGGTGGGCGTCCTCGATGGCCCGCAGCTCCCGCACCAGGGCGTCGAACTCGGAGTCGGAGACCTCGGGGTCGTCGAGCTGGTAGTAGCGGTCGTTGTGATAGTCGATCGCCGCCCGCAGCTCGGCGGCTCGCGTTGCGGGATCGGCCCCTGGGGCAGCCGCTGCCGGGTCGGGCGTGGTCGCCACCGGGCGACGATACGTCAGGGCCGCGCCGGCAGCAGTCCCAGCACCGGCCGGCGCCACCGTAGGGTGCGAGGGTGAGTCGAGCGGACCGTCGGGGGAGCGAGCGGCGAAGGCTGTTCTCCGTCGCCCGGGCCCACCGGGACCTGGTCCTGCCCTGGGTCGTGCGCGCCCTGTGGGTCGCCCTGCCCTTCACCGCGGGTCCGGTGCTGGCCGAAGCCCTGGAC
>JAIVIH010000323.1 GCA_020200615.1 Actinomycetota bacterium
GCGTGCGCCTGCTCCACGAGGGTCAGGTCGAGGAGGCCGTGGCCATGCTCGAGGAGGCCGCCTCCGTCGTTCGGCGGGCGGGCCTGCGCCAGGAGTACGTGGCCCCCGTCCTGCCCTGGCTGGCCACGGCCCTGCGTCTGCGATCGGAGCAGCGTCCGCCCTTCCGGTCCCGGCGCCGCCGAGCGGAGCTGCGGGAGGCGGCAGCGGCGGCCCGCCGAGCCCGCATGGAGTCCCGCGACTACGGCAACAACCGGCCTCACGCCCTCCGGGAGCAGGCCCTGGTCGCCGCCCTCAGGGGCCACAACCGCTGGGCTCGTCGCCTCTTCCGGTTGAGCACCGACGAGGCCGAGGCCCAAGGGGCGCGCTATGAGCTGGCCCTCACCGGTCAGGCGTGGGGGCGGGTCGGCGAGAGCCTGGGCTGGCCCGGGTCCGAGGAGCGCCGGCTGCAGGCCGAGGCGGATCTTCGGTCCATGCTTCCCGTTCCCGATCAGGCCGACGCGTCCGATCCGCTGGAAGCGGAGAGCCTGTCCCTGATCGACCGGTTCGAGACGCTCCTGGCCGCCGGCCGACGCATCGCGTCGGCCCCGTCGACCGAGGCGGTGTACGCCGCCGTCGTCGACGCCTCCCTCACTCTTCTGCGCGGTGAGCGCTGCCGGGTTGTCCCCGTCGGCGCCGGCGCGGGCAGCCCTTCTCCGATGACCGAGGCGACCGACGATGTCAGTCACACCCTCGTGCAGCGGGCACTGGAGGCTCGCGGCCCGGTCGTCTCCGGCGAAGGCCACGTCGGGGAGGCCGACAGTGTGGTGCTCCTGGGCCTGCGCTCGGTGCTGTGCGCCCCGATCCTCTGCGAGGACACCCCCGTGGCCTGCTTCTCGGTGACCCACCGGCAGATCGGCGGCCTCTTCAGCGAGGACGAGGTGAAGCTGGCCGAGTTCATCGCCACCGTGGCCGGCGCCGCCCTGGAGCACGTGGCCGGCACGGAGGCGCGCTTCCGCTCGCTGGCCCAGAACTCGAGCGATGTAATCACCATCGTCGACCGCGAAGGCATCGTGATCTACCAGGGCTCCTCCGTGGAGCGCGTGTTCGGGCTCCAGACCGAACAGCTCGTCGGGCGCCCCCTTCTCGAATGGGTCCACCCCGACGACGCCGACGCCGTTTCGGGCATGCTGGCCGAGGTGGTCGGCCGCGGGCCCGTCCGCCCCCTCATCCAGTGCCGGCTGCGACACGCCGACGGCTCCTGGCGGTACGTCGAGACCGCCCTCAACGACCTGTTCTCCGATCCCAGCGTGAACGGGCTGGTGCTCAATAGCCGAGACGTCAGTGAGCGCCGGGCGCTAGAGGAAGAGCTGCGGGAACGGGCGCTGCACGACGATCTCACCGGGCTGGCCAACCGCGGCTTGTTCGCCGACCGGATCGAGCATTGCCTCTCGTCGCGGTCGGAGACGCCCGTCGCCCTGATCTTCCTCGACCTCGACGACTTCAAGTCGGTCAACGACTCGCTGGGCCACGCCGCCGGAGACGTCCTCCTGCAGGAGGTCGCACGGCGTCTTCTCACGTGCGTGCGTCCCCACGACACCGTCGCCCGTCTCGGTGGAGACGAGTTCGCCATCCTCCTGGAGGACGCCAACCAGGAGCAGGCCACCCGGGTCGCCGACCGGGTGCTCGAAGCCATGGCGCCGTCGTTCGAGCTCGAGGATCAGCAGGTGCACACCCGGGCCAGCGTCGGGCTCGCCATCGCCACCGGCGGGGAAGCGGACGCCGAGGACCTCCTCAGCAGGGCCGACGCAGCCATGTACGTGGCCAAGTCGCGGGGGAAGGGCCACTACGAGCTGTACGAGCCGTCCATGCGGGTGGCCGCCCTCGAACGGGTGACCCTGAAGAGCGACTTGCAGTGGGCCCTGCAGGGCGACGAGCTGAGCATCCACTACCAGCCGATGATGTCCCTGCGGTCGGGCGACGTGGTCGGCTTCGAGGCCGTCCTCCGCTGGCAGCACCCCGTCCGGGGCGCCCTGTCGCCGGACGAGTTCATTCCCGTGGCCGAGGAGTCGGGGTTGATCGTCCCCATCGGCGCCTGGGTCCTGAGGCAGGCGTGCAAGGAGGGGCGCCGGTTGCAGCAGGCTCACCCCGAGCGGGGCGCGTTCGGCATGAGCGTCAACGTCTCCACCCGGCAGCTGCAGCACCCCGGCCTGCTCCGCGAGATCGGCATCGCCATCGAGGAATCGGGATTCGATCCCCGGCTCCTCACCCTGGAGATCACCGAGAGCGCCACCGTCCACGACACCGAAGCCACGATCGTCAGGCTGGAGGAGCTCAAGGCCCTGGGCGTGCGGCTGGCCATCGACGACTTCGGGACGGGTTACTCGTCCCTCAGCTACCTCCGTCGCTTCCCCGTGGACCAGCTCAAGATCGACCGGTCGTTCGTGGCCGGCCTGGGTCGTGACCGCCAGGACACCGCCATCGTCACCAGCGTCGTCGGCCTGGCCCACGCCCTGGGCCTGGAGGCGGTCGCCGAAGGCGTCGAGACGTTGGATCAGCTCGAGCAGCTCACCCTCTTGGGCTGTGACCTGGCCCAGGGCTTCAACTGGCGGCGCCCTACCTCGGCCGCCGACGTCGAAGACTGGCTGACGCCCTCAGCCGGGTTCGCCGGGTCGCCGGGGATGCTCGGCGGAGGGCATCCCGGACCGGTCCGCACCCTGTTGGTGGACGACCGCTCCGAGGTCCGGGCCGCCATCCGCCTGGCCATGGAGCTGGACGGCGCCTTCGCCGTCGTCGCCGAGGCGTCCGACGGCGAGGAGGCGGTATCGGCCGCCGGCCACCATCAGCCCGACCTGATCGTCCTCGACCTGGTGATGCCCGGAACGAGTGGGCTGCAGGCCCTCCGGCGGATCCGCGCCGCCGCGCCTGACGCCGGCATCGTGTTCCTGACCGCCCTCGACCCGTCCGACATTCCCGCCGCCGACCTGGGCGAGACGCTCGGCCTGGTGGACAAGACGATCGACCTCGAGGAGCTGGTGCGGCGGCTGACGGGACTGGTCGGAACCCCGGTCTGAGGAGAACTCGGCTTCCGCGGCCGCAACCGGTCAAGATCTCGGCATCAGCTCGCTCAAGAGGATCCGCCGGGGCCTCCGGAATGGCCTTCTGGTATCACCGGTAGGCCTTCCCGTGGCCCTGCTGGTCGCCGCTCTGATTTACGGCACGGCGGGGTACATGGTGCTGGAGGGCTACGGGTTCGTCGACGCCCTGTACATGACCGTCACCACGCTGACGACGGTCGGGTTCGGCGAGATCGAGCCCCTCGGCACCCGTGGGCGGATCTTTACCATCACCTTGATCGCCGTGGGCTTCGTGGCCGTGTTTACGCTCCTGGCCGTCTTGACGAGCCTGATCGTGAGCGGTCAGCTTGGCCGCTCTCTGACGAGGAGGGGCATGCGTCAGCGGATAGCAGCTCTGCGGGACCACTACATCGTCTGCGCCTTCGGACGCGTGGGTCGGGCCGCGGTCGAGGAGCTCACCGATCAGGGCGCCGACGTGGTCGTGGTCGAGGTGGACCCCGGCCTCGAGCCCGACCTGCTGGACGCCGGCGTCCCCTACGTTCTCGACGATCCGACCCAGGAGGATGTCCTCGAAGCGGCGGGTATCGGCCGGGCCAAAGCTCTTCTGTGCGCAGTCGACTCCGACGCCTCGAACGTGTACATCGCCCTGCTGGCCCGGGCTCGGAACCCGCACCTGTTCATCATCGCCCGGGCGTCGAGCCCGGAATCGGTCGAGGCCCTCCGGCGGGCAGGCACGGATCGTGTCGT
The DNA here is from genome assembly GCA_020200615.1 of Actinomycetota bacterium. Next base: position 3,801 of record JAIVIH010000323.1, read on the forward strand.
CTCCCCGTACCGGCTGAGCGGCACGCGCATGGCGGCCCAGGCCCTGCGCCCGGCGGTGCTGGAGTTCGTCGACATGGTCAGCGTCGCCCCCGACCTGCGGATCGAGGAGCTGGTGGTGGGGTCCGCCTCCTCGCTCGCCGGGCACACCGTCCGCGAGGTCTGCGCCCCTCACGACGGGGTGATGCTCCTGGCTGTGCGTAGTCCGGACGGTCAGGTCCTGGTCCCGCCCCGCGCCGACACCGAGCTCTCCTCGGGCGACCTGCTGATCCTCCTCGGGCCCATGAGCGCCTTGAGCCGGCTGGCCGAGGCCGCCGGCTGAGGGTCCCGGGCGCTGGTCAGGACGGCGCCGGGTTGGCCGCGCCCCGAACGGGCAGCGGCTCGGCCTCGACG
>JAIVIH010000079.1 GCA_020200615.1 Actinomycetota bacterium
CTGACGGAGTCGTGATCGACGCCAACGCTTTCCTCGAGCAGCTGCGCCCTTACCTCGCCCGCCAGCGGTGGTATTCCGGCACCGAGGAGCCCGCCTCACTGCAGGTCGTCGAGCAATCGCAGGAACAGGACGGTTGGCCGGCGCTGGTCCGGATGATCGTCGACGCCGACGGCGCCTACTACCAGATCCTGCTCGGGGCGCGTCCCTCCCATGAAAGGCCGGACTTCAGCCGGAGCCACGACGAGGCCATCGTCGCCGAGTTCGGCTCCGCCGACGGGCACATGTGGGTGTACGACGCGACCATCGATCCCGACCTCGGTCTGGCCCTGCTGCGCCTGGTGGGCGACGGAGTTGAGAAGGCGGACCACGTGCGCCCCGTCGGCGGCGAGCAGTCCAACACGTCGCTGGTATATGACGACCGGCTCATCGTGAAGTTCTTCCGGCGCCTGCACCCTGGTCGCAACCTCGACGTCGAGATGACCGAGGCCCTCAGCGCCGTCGGGTTCGATCATGTCGCCCGACCCTTGGCCACGTGGCGCAGTCACGCCGATCACGACTTCGAGCTCGCCGTCCTCCAGCCCTTCCTTGTGGGAGGAGTAGACGGATGGGCCCTGGCCCTGACATCGCTGCGGGACCTGTTCGGCGTCAACGACACCCAGAGCGTCCCCGTGATCACCGACCTCGACGTGCCGCCCCCAGCGGTAGACCCGGCTGAGGCCGGGGGGGACTTCTCGGCCGACGCTCGGCGACTCGGCGCCATCACCGCGGCCATGCACGTCGCCATGATCAAGGCCTTCGGTCGGGGACCGGGCGACGCCAAGGCGTGGGCCGACCAGATCGCCGGCCAGGTGCAGCGGGTCGACGACGCTCGCGTCGACCGGCGCCGGGCCATGAGGATCGTCGACGACCTGCGAGCTCTGAGCGATCCCGGTCCGTCCATTCGCGTCCACGGCGACTATCACCTCGGTCAGGTGCTCCGGACGGACGCCGGGTGGTTCGTGTTGGACTTCGAGGGCGAGCCCGCCCGGCCACCGGAGGAGCGGAGGCGCCCGTCCTCTCCTCTGCGGGACGTGGCCGGGATGCTGCGGTCCTTCCACTACGCCTCGGCGGTGGCGCTGAACGATCGCGACGAGGACGGGGCTGAGGCCGCGGCGGCGTGGGAGTCAAGGAACCGGCGCGCGTTCCTGGACGGCTACATGAGGAGCGCCCGCCGCAGCGGGATCCTTCCCGATCAGGCGTCGACGGAGGCGGTCGTGGCCGCCTTCGAGCTGGAGAAGGCGGTGTACGAGTTGGCCTACGAAACCGCGTACCGACCGGAGTGGGTGTTCATCCCCCTCGTGGCCTTGAAGCGCCTGGGTGCCGGCTGATGGCGCAGAGGCGCCCGGCGGCGACTGCCGAGCCGGACCCGGCCGAGATCGACCGCCTCGTACGCGGCGAGCATCACGATCCTCACCGGCACTACAAGTACGAGGTGCTCGGCGCCGACGGAAGCCTCTGGCTCCGGGCCGACCCGTTCGGCTTCGCCTCCGAGGTGCCGCCGGCCACGGCCAGCATCGTCTGGGAGTCGTCTCACCACTGGAATGACGACGAATGGCTCGCGGAGCGCGCCACTTCCGATCCGATGGTCAAGCCCCTGTCCACCTACGAGGTTCATCTCGCGTCGTGGCGGCGCGTACCCGAGGAGGGGGACCGGCCCCTGACGTACCTCGAGCTCGCCGACCAGCTGCCCGCCTATGTGGCCGAGATGGGCTTCACCCACGTCGAGTTCATGCCCGTGGCCGAGCATCCCTTCGCCGGCTCGTGGGGCTATCAGGTGACGTCGTACTACGCGCCGACATCGCGGTTCGGGACGCCCGACGACTTCCGGGTCCTGGTCGACGCGTTCCACGCCCGCGGCATCGGGGTGATCGTCGACTGGGTGCCCGCCCACTTCCCCAAGGACCGCCACGCGCTGGCGCGGTTCGACGGGACCGCGCTGTACGAGCACGACGACCCCCGCCAGGGCGAGCACCCCGACTGGGGCACCCTCGTCTTCAACTTCGGGCGGCACGAGGTGCGCAACTTCCTCATCGCCAACGCCTTGTACTGGATCGAGGAGCTCCACGTCGATGGCCTCCGGGTCGACGCCGTGGCCTCCATGCTCTACCTCGACTACTCCCGCAAGCACGGCGAGTGGCTGCCCAACAAGTTCGGTGGCCGGGAGAACCTCGAAGCCATCGACTTCCTGCGCGAGCTGAACGAGGTCGTGTACGGCCGCCATCCCGGCGTCATCACCGCAGCCGAGGAGTCGACCTCGTGGCCGGCGGTGTCGCGCCCCACGTACCTCGGCGGTCTCGGGTTCGGCTTCAAGTGGAACATGGGCTGGATGCACGACACGCTCAAGTACTTCGCCAAGGAGCCGGTGCACCGGATGCACCACCACCACCAGCTCACCTTCGGCCTTCTCTACGCCTTCACCGAGAACTTCATCCTCCCCCTCTCCCACGACGAGGTCGTCCACCTCAAGGGGTCCCTGCTGACCAAGATGCCGGGCGACCGTCCCTCCCAGCTGGCCAACCTGCGCGCCCTTCTGGGGTGGATGTGGGCCCACCCCGGCCGTCAGCTCCTGTTCATGGGCGGAGAGCTGGCGCAGGAGCGCGAGTGGTCCCATGACCGCAGCCTCGACTGGCACCTTCTCGAGCAGCCCGGTCACGAGGGCGTCCAGTCCCTCGTCAAGCGGCTGAACGCAGTGATGACCGAGGAGCCCGCGCTGCGGGAGCGCGACTTCGACGGGTCAGGGTTCCGCTGGATCGACGCTAGCGACGCCGACCAGAACGTGCTCTCGTTCGCGCGTTTCTCGAGCGAGGGGCGCAGCCTGGTGGAGGTCCTCGACACCAGCCGGTCCGAGTTCGGAGGCTGGAAGGACGGTCCTCCTCCCGACGAGCGACAGGCGGAGCCGATCGCCTGGCACGGCCTGGACCAGTCCATCGCCCTCGACCTGGAACCGCTCAGCGTGGTCTGGCTGAGCGGGAGTGGGAGAACCGAGGGCTGAACGACCGGCCGGTCTCGACCTCCCGCCTCAGATTGGACAGGTTCCGCTTCCAGATTCGGCGGAAGAGGGGGGCGGCCATCCTCGACCCGAGCGGGCCACCCATCCACCACGGGAAGCGCAGGGTCTCCTGCCACACGAAGAGCGTGCCCCGGGGGCGAAGGCGCAGGGTGAACCGGCCGACCCCCGTCACCTTGCCCACGTGGCGGATGGCCATGGCCCGGCCCTCACGCCACTCGACCACCTCCATCCGGTCTGTCAGCCGAAAGGGCCCCAGCCGGGAATCGCACTCGAAGGCGGTTCCGACCCCTTCCCGCTTGGACGAGGTGAAGCGGATGGCCTCGGCGTCGTGCATCCAGCGCACGTGCGAGCCGATGTCGCGGACCACGTTCCACACCTGAGCCCGCGAGGCCGGGATCAGGGTGCTGACTCGGATATGAGTCGCCATGCCGAGGAGCCTACGAGCCCCGAGTGTCTACCCTGGGTGCATGCCGGCCTACCTCGATCACGCGGCCACCACGCCGATGCTGCCTCAGGCAGTCGAGGCCATGCTGCCGTTCCTCCGGGACCGGTTTGGGAACGCGTCCGGGTCCCACGCCGTGTCCCGCGAGGCCAAGAAGGCGGTAGAGGAGGCCCGGGAGGTCGTCGCCGGGTACCTGGGAGCTCGGCCGGGCGAGGTGGTGTTCACCGGCGGTGGGACCGAAGCCGACAACCTGGCCGTCATCGGCGCCCACGCCGCCCGTCCGGGGACCGTTCTCTGCGGAGCGGTCGAGCACCATGCCGTGCTGCACGCCACGCAGGCGCTGGGGGGCCGGCTCGTGCCCGTGAGCGCCGACGGGACCATCGACCTCGACGCCCTGGCTGAGATGCTCGACCCGTCGGTCTCCGTCCTCTCGGTCATGCTGGCCAACAACGAGGTCGGCACCATCCAGCCCCTGGACGAGATCGCGGGCGTGATGCGTTCGCGGGCTCCCGAGGCCGTACTCGTGACGGATGCGGTGCAGGCTTTTCCGTGGCTGGACGTCGCCCATCTCGCCGCGCCGGCCGACCTGGTGGCCGTTAGCGCGCACAAGTTCGGCGGCCCCAAGGGCGTCGGGGCGCTGGTCGTCCGGGACGGCGTCGCTCTCCGCCCCCTCATCCACGGAGGAGGTCAGGAGCGCGACCGGCGGAGCGGGACCCACAACGTTCCCGGGATCGTGGCCATGGCCGCGGCCATGCAGGCGACGGTCGCCGAGCGCGGAGCAACCGTGAGCCGGGTGACCGAGCTGCGGGACCGGCTGGCCGACGGCCTGTTGTCGGCCGTGCCGGGAGCGTCGGAAACCGGCGTCCGGGACCGGAAGGTGTCCGGTAACTGCCACCTGACGTTCGACGGCGTCGAGGCCGAAGCCCTGCTGGTCCTACTGGACGGAGCCGGGGTCTACGCCTCGGCCGGATCGGCCTGCGCCAGCGGGGCGGTGGAGCCCTCGCACGTCCTGTCGGCCATGGGCGTGCCGCGGGAGCGGGGCCTGGGCGCCCTCCGGCTGTCTCTCGGACGCACGACCACGGCCGAGGACGTCGACCTCGCCCTGGCCGCGGTTCCCGCTGCGGTGGCGCGTCTGCGCGACGCGGGCTGAGGGGACGCGGACGATGCGAGTTCTGGCCGCTATGTCCGGCGGGGTGGACTCGTCGGTGGCGGCCGCCCTGTTGCTGGAGCAGGGGCACGACGTCGTCGGCGTCACCCTGAGGCTCTGGGACAACCCCGGATCGGGCGGATGCTGTTCGGTCGCGGAGATCGAGGATGCGGCGCGAGTGGCCCAGCAGCTGGGCATCGATCACTGGGTGTTCGGGTTCACCGACGAGTTCGAGGCTCAGGTCGTCGCGCCGTACGCGGCCGCTCACGCCGCCGGTCTCACCCCCAACCCGTGCATCGAGTGCAACCGGCATCTGAAGTTCGGACGCCTGCTCCGGCGGGCGTCGCAACTCGGGTTCGACGCGGTGGCCACCGGTCACCACGCGCGCATCCGGGAGGATGACGGGGCATATCGCCTGCTGCGCGGGACCGACGCGGCCAAGGACCAGTCCTACGTGCTGTACGTGCTGGGGCAGACCGAGCTGGCCCACTGCCGGTTTCCCGTCGGAGAGCTCACCAAGGCAGAGGTCCGGGCCCGGGCGAGGGGCCTCGGCCTACGCACGGCGGACAAGCCCGATAGCCAGGACGTCTGTTTCGTCACCACCTCCGGCGGTCGCCGGCCGTTCCTCGACAGCCGTATCCCGCTCCACCCCGGGCGGGTGGTCGACGTCGAGGGCCGCCAAGTCGGCGAGGTGGAGGCCATCGAGCTGGTGACCGTGGGGCAGCGGCGGGGACTGGGCACCGGGGGCGGCGAGCGCCGCTTCGCGCTGGCCGTCGACCCTGTCGCCTCCACGGTTCTGGTCGGAGAGCTGGAGGACCTCCTCGATAATCGGGTCGAGCTGGCCGGGATCTCGTGCGTGGGCGCGCCCGTTTACGGACGTGTGGAGGTGCAGGCGAGCGCTCACGGGGCGCCCTCGCCGGGGCGGATCGTAGGGAACACCGTCGTCTTCGAGACACCTCAGCGCCGGGTGGCACCCGGCCAGAGCGTCGTCCTCTACCGTGGCGACGAGGTGCTCGGGGGTGGCATCGCCGTTCCCGGGCGCTGATTATCGCTTTCAGGCGGCCGGCAGGCCTGGTAGGCAGGTGCAGGACGGGAAGGGGAGTGATCGGCGGTGGGCACCGGCGAGATGACCTGTGAGCGGGATCGCTCACCCACACGTCTCACCTGCATCAAGTGCGCCACTCCCATCTGCCCCCGCTGCTTCGTCCGGACCCCCGTCGGGCTCAAGTGCGAGGTGTGCGGCGCCAACCAGGCCAACCAGGCCAACCAGGCCAAGGAGGGCGGCGGCGAGGTCCCGGCTCGTCGGGCTCGGTGGATCGCTCCCCTGGTGATCGGGGTCGTCCTCCTCGCCGTCCTCGGGCTCCCTCGCCTTCTGTCGGGCTCGTCGGACTCGTCGGATCCGGACAACGGCGAGAGCCCCATCCTGGATGACGCTCCCCGGATCACCGCTCCGGAAGGGCGGGCCCGGTTCGGCTCGGTCGGACAGGAGGTACGGGACGAGAACCTCGGCTTCGTGGTATCGGCGTTCGGGTGCGGGCCGACCGAGATCCCGACCCCGAACGGCGTCAGGATCGCCCAGGGCCGGTTCTGCTTGCTCACCGTGACGGTCAGCAACTTCGGGCGCTCACCGGTTCCGTTCCTCGGCCCGGCTCAGGCCCTGCTCGACGGCCAGAACCGTACGTACGGCCCGGACGAACGGGCCACCCAGGCGCACCCCGTCAACGCCGGGCGGGACCCCACGAGCGCCCTCATCAACCCGAGCAACGAGCTTCAGGCGGTCCTGGTGTTCGACGTTCCGCCCGAGGTGGAGCCCCAACTCGCCAACCTGCGGGCCAACCCGGGTGGCCCGGGTGCCCTCGTCCGGCTGCGGCCTCCCGGGTAGCGGTCAGCCCACCGGCAGCCGGCGGCGGCCGGCGTCCTCGAGCAGGTCGCCCGGTCGGGTGGGTGTGATCAGGAGCTGATTCGTCTTGATCGGCTCGCCGAGCCGCCTGCCCGGCCGCAGCAGGGACATCTGCACGTCCTCGGTGAGGTCGACTTCGAGCGCCAGCCCGGGTGCCTTCTGGGTGAGGTCGACGGCTCCCGAGTGGGCGGGAGCGGGCCCCAGCCGGCTGATGGACTGTCGTCGGAGAAGGACGGGATCGACGATCGTCAGCGGGTCGTGGAGGACGATCCCCGCGGGCACGATCACCGCCCAACGCCTGGAGAGATCGTGAAGTCCCCGGAGAAGGACGCCGGCGACCGGAAGGCCCACCAGGGTGAGGAGGGCGCCGAGCAGCCACCGCCGAGAAGCGAGGAGCAGCGGTCCGGCCGACAGGCCGGCCATGGTCAGACCCCAGGCCAGCAGCAGTGGACCGAACAGGAGGGGGCC
>JAIVIH010000324.1 GCA_020200615.1 Actinomycetota bacterium
GTTCTCACACGTGAGCACCCCGGCCACGTGCACCACAGCTGTTGCACTCGTCGCCTCGCCGTCTTGGCCGCCCCACCAGCACCGACGTCGCCGTCCGCGTTTCACCACAGCCTGCGACCCCCGGAGAACCCGTCCCCATCAGGGCATCGGCATGGTGGCCCCCTGGGAGAGGTTCCGACTGGCCGCCCGGGCGCCGGTGACCGAGGAGGTCGCGGCGCCGGCCGACTTCGCCCTGCCGCCGGGGGCCGCCACCCGGCGGGTGGGGGTCAAGGGGACGATCAGCTTCGCCTCCGCCAGCTACAAGGCCGGGATGTGGCTGGCCGGCCAGGACGTCACCGTGACCTGCGACGGCGCCCTCGTGCACCTGCACCACCGAGGCGTCCTCATAGCCACCCACGCCCGTCGCCACTCGGTCGACAAGCAGGCCGCGGGGCTCCGTCGAAAGACGGCCGAGGCCGAGCGACGGCCGACACCGACGGCGGCGTCGGTTACCCGAAAGGTCGACTCCTCGGGCAACGTGTGCTTCGCCGGCGCCAGCTACCGGGCGGGGGCCAAGTTCCGGCGGCGCCAGGTGCAGGTCGCGGTGGTGGGCGACATGGTCGAGATCTCCATCGGCAACGAGCTCATCCGCTGCTACCCGGTCAAGCACGACCGCACCCGGGAGCACGGTGCCCTGGCCAACCCCGGCGGTAGGCCGCGCCGGATCAACGCGGCCTAACCCATGACCGAGTGTCGTCTAGGTACCGGAGCCAAAGTGTCGTGCGGGTACCGGGACTTGACAATGCACCACAGAATCTCGGTGAGCCCTGACCAAGGCGGTCACGCCGAGGTCACTGTGGGCGCCCGTGGCCTGCGCCTCGTTGGGTCGGGGGTTCTGTCGGAGCCGGTTCCGATGCTGTGTGAGGCCTTTCCGTGAGCCGTGGCCGGAATGCGGCTGGTGACGGCGGCCGGCGGTCCCCGGCACGGAGCCCGCCCTCCGGGGGTGTCCGTTGCCACGATCAGACGGCCGACCACCTCGCTCCCGTGCACAAGACGAAAGCCTCTGCGTTCGGCATCATGTCCCCGTGGAGCTTCACGGCGATGTCCTCCCGCTGGTCGTCCCACACCTCGACGGCAACGTACGGGAGCTCCAGCACGCCGGCGACGGTGCTGACGATATCGGGGAGGATCTGGTCGGGAGCCACCGTCGTGTCGAGGCGTTGGGCCAGAGCCACAAGGGTTGGATCGGGTCAGGAAAGCGGACTGAACACGCTCCAGTGCGACGGTGAGAGCTAGCCAAGCGCCACGGCCGACCCCGCCAGGACCCCCAGCAGCACCAGCAGGTTCATGCCGGTGTAGGTGACCGTCGCCCAGTAGGCGACGCCGAGGATCACCGCCACTGCGGCTACGACCATCGAGCGGTCGACGAACCGCCTGACCTCCGACACGCGCACGCCGGCGGCGTCGGACCGCAGGAGGCTATGAAGCAGGGCCGCGGCCAGGAGGGTCGCGCGGCAAGTGGGGTGTCTGCTCGGAGGGCCGAAACCTGTCGTCTTGCTGTCGGGACAGCGAGCGACTCGAGCGCCATTCCGGTCTAGATCGCCTCGTGGTTTGGGCAGGAGCATCGGTCGATGCGAGGATGAGCAGGAGTCCAGTCTTGCGCGGCGCACCGTGAGCGTTCACACGCGATGCCGTCGAACCTGGCATGGAGTCGTGGCTACGGCTCTGGCCTTCTTCTCGTTGGTACTGGTCTCTCGGCCCGCCCTGGCTGTCACTCCTGTGCTGACAACTCAAGCGTCATCCCCGGGGTCTCTCGTCGGTTCGGCCATATTCGACGCTGGAAACCTCAGCGGCGGTGTCAACCCAACAGGATCGATCACCTTCGACCTGTTCGGACCGGACAACTCGACCTGTACCGGCGTTCCCATCTTCACGAGCGTCGTCGCCGTGGCCGGCAACGGCGGCTACACGTCGAAATCCCACATCGCCCTTTCGGCCGGGACGTACCGGTGGGTGGTTCGCTACAGCGGTGACGCCAACAATGAGCCTGTCGCCAGCGCTTGTGACGACCCGGGCCAGAGAACTGTCGTCGACAGGGCCCCCACCTCGATCACCACCGCAGCCTCCCCCTCGGTGCGCCTCGGCGGCCAGGTCTACGACGTAGCCACCCTCCGCGGCGGCGTCAACCCCTCGGGCTTCATTACGTTCGACCTCGTCGCAGGCGGCTGCGGCGGCGACCCAGTCTTTTTCAGCAGCAAGCCCGTCGTCGGGAACGGCCCAGTCACCTCCGACGCCTTCACGCCGATTGCCCCCGGCGAGTACACCTGGCTCGCCCGCTACGGCGGTGACGCCAACAACGGCCCGGCCTCCAGCCTGTGCTTCGATTCGGCCGAGAAGGTAACCGTGACTCAGGGGCAGGGCGTCGTCGTGCTGACCCTGGCCGCCTCGCCGCCGTTACCGGTGGGCGGCCCGCTCACCGCCACCGCCACCGTCTCCGGCGGCACGAATCCGAGGGGCAGAGTCACCTTCCAGCTGTTCGCCCCCGACGACCCAACTTGTTCCGGCGCGCCTCTTTTCAACAACGTCCCCCGGGTGCTGGACGGGACCCCCATCACGTCTGACCCCTTCACCACGACGGCCCCCGGCACATACCGATGGGTCGCGCTCTACAGCGGCGATGCCAACCACGCACCTGTGAGGACTGCCTGTGGGGACCCGGCTGGGACGGTCACCGTCCTCCCGGCCGCAGACGTGGTCGTGCTGACCACGGCCGCTTCGTCGCCTTTCCCAGCGGGCACCCCGCTCATGGCCACCGCCACCATCTCGAGCGGCGCCAACCCGACGGGGACGATCACGTTTCGGCTTTTCGGTCCGCCCGGCGATTGCTTCGCCACACCCCTGCTGACGGCAGTCAAGTCAGTGAGTGGCAACGGCACCTACACATCCGACCCCTTCGTCCCCAGGTTCCCGGGGCGTTACACGTGGGTCGTCAGCTACAGCGGCGACGCCAACCACCTGCCCGTCGAAACGGCCTGCGGAGACCCGTCGGCGACGGTCATTGTGCCTTTGGGCCCGCGCGTCGTCGTGCTGACCACGACTGCCTCGGCCCCGGGGGCCGGACCGCTCACCGACACGGCCGCTCTCTCGGGTGGTGTCAACCCCACGGGCGGGATCTCCTTCCGGCTGTTCGGGCCCGACGACACAACGTGCTCGGGCGGGCCCGTGCACACCTCGTTCAAGCTGGTGGTGGGCAACGGCAGCTACACGTCCGAGCCGTTCATGCCCCGCGGCCCGGGGACTTACCGGTGGGTGGCGACCTACGGAGGCGACGTTAACCACGCGGCCGCCAGCACCGTCTGCAACGACCCGGCGGAGACCGTGGTGGTCACCGGCGTCCCGGGAATCAGTGTCACCAAGCACGCCAACCCCTCGAGCCGCCCGGCGCCGGGAGGCGACTTCACGTTCACCGTCACCGTGACCAACACCCTCGGCGCCCTGCTCAATCTTCAGACCGTGACCGACGACGTGTACGGAGACCTGAGCACCCCTCCCGGTTCCCCCTGCGCGGCAGCGAGGGGTCACGAGCTGCGAGCGGGCGAGTCCTTCACGTGCTCGTTTACCGCTTCCTTTACCGGCGGCTCCGGTGCCAGCCAGACGAACACGATAACCGTGGTAGCGCACGGTCGACCGTTCTTCGATCCCCGGAACCCTTCCCCGGTGCCAGTGTTTAGGGGCACTGCCTCGACCACCATCTCCATCACTGCCGACGTGATTCCCACGATCACCGTGACCAAGGCGGTCACTCCGCCGAGGCGGCCCGAGCCGGGCGGATCCTTCATCCACACGGTGACGGTCACCAACACCGGGAGCGAGCCTGTGCGAATCGTGTCGTTGGTCGACAGCGTGTACGGCAACCTCGCCACTCTGGCCGGCTCCACCTGCACGGCAGCTCCCGGCACGGTCATCCCGGCGGCCGCCACCCTGACGTGTTCCTTCACCGCTCGCTTCGCCGGTGAGGCAGGTAACAGCCAGACCGATGTCGTGCAGGCCACCGTGGTGGACCCCGACGGCACGTCAGCCACGGCCACGGGCGCGGCCACCGTGGCCCTGACGGATGTGCCCCCCGAGGTCGAGGTCCACCTGAGCGTCACGCCCCAGCTCCGGCCCGAGCCGGGCGGGACGTTCACGTAC
>JAIVIH010000325.1 GCA_020200615.1 Actinomycetota bacterium
GGTGCAGGCCCTGTGGTCCATCGCCTTGGGGCACTACGCCAATGGCGACAAGGCGACGGCGTACCACTTCCTGGGTCATGTGGCCCACCTCCTGGAGGACTCGACCCTTCCGACCCACGTGCACGACGACATGCACTTCCCCGACGACGACGCCTTCGAGGATTGGATGAGCGACACCAGTCACGTGAACCGCGATCTCAGCCAGGCGGAGAAGGACGCCCTCGTGGCCTCGGGGCCGATCCCGATCCCCCCGGGCACGGTCGACAAGCTGCACTACCTGATGTACACGACCAACCAGATCGCCGACTTCTTCGCCTCCGACGATGTAGACGGTGACACCTTCGACCCGCTCGGCCTGGTCCCGACGGAGCTCGCCACCATGGCCGCTACCATTTCGAGCCCCAGGACCACAGAGCACCTGGAGGACAACGACGACGGCGATCACAACAACGACGGCGACCTGGGCCGGATCCGCCAGAACTCGTACCTACGTGGCTTCCGGGCCGTTGCTGCCCTGTACAAGCTCTTCACCGAGACCGTGGCGCAACCGATCACCAACGTGGTCATCAACACGGTCGAGGAGCTCGAGGACCACGACTTCCTGTGCGCACCCTTCTGTATCGAGACGAGCAACGCCGACTTCTACGCCCGGGTCGTGATCAACGGCCTCGTGTCCCAGAACCGCGGCGACGCCCAGACCCAGGACGAGATCATCAATCCCAACTGGCCCTTCGGGAACACCACGGGGATGACGGGTTCGATCCCGATCAGGATCGAGATCTGGGACGAGGACGGCGCGGGGATCGACCCCGCGACGTTCAGTGGCGACGACGATCAGTCAGACATCACACCAGGTCCGGGCAGGAGCCTCGACCTCACCGTCGACTTGGCCAAGTGCCTGTCGGGGGCAGACGGCGCCATATCGGGTGGAGCGTCGGGCAAGTGCGGCGTCCCCATCACGATCCAGGGGGACACCGACAACGACGAGGTCTCGAGGCTGACCTTCACGATCCGGCTGACCAAGCCCACCCCCACCATCGCGACACAGGCATCGCCCGCCAACCTGCTCGGCGCACCGGTGCGTGACACCGCCACCCTCACGGGCGGGGCCAGCCCCACCGGCGATGTGACGTTCCGCCTGTTCAGCGACAATACGTGCACCACCGAGGTGTTCACCTCCACCAACGGCCTGACCGCGCAAGCGACCTCCTCCGGTTGGTTCACGCCGGCGGCGGTGGGGACGTACTTCTGGACCGCCGTCTACAACGGTGACGCCAGCAACAACCCGGCCACCTCACCCTGCAACGCGCCCAACGAGTCGGTGACCATCACCGCCTTCGAGCCCCCGCCTTTCACGGAGGTCATCACGGGTGACAAGCTCGGGCCCGTGGTTATCGACGCCGGAGAGAGCGTGCAGGTCATCAACTCCAAGGTGGTCGGGCCCGTCACCGTGAACCCCGGTGGGGCGCTAACGGTGGTGAACTCCAAGGTGGCCAAGGGCATCGTGGCCAACGCCCCTGGCTTCCTGAGCATTTGCGGCAGTCAGGTCTCGGGTCCGCCGCCCGGTCAAGCGCTGGGCGTGTCCAGCGCCCCGGTGCCGATCCGGATCGGGGACCCGGCCAACGGTTGCGCCGGCAACCAGTTCGCCGGCACCGTCAACCTCAATGACAACTTGGCCACGACCTTCGGGGCCAACGCGGTGTCCCACAGCGCCAACATCAACAACGGTGGCCCGGGTAACACCGTCATCAAGGCCAACACGTTCTTCCAGACCCTGGGCTGCGCCGGGAACAGCCCGCCCCCCACCAACGCCGGTCAGGCCAACACAGGGTCCAAGAGCGGGCAGTGCGCAGCGCTGTGAGCGACACTGGCCTGAGTCGGGGCAGGATGACGACCCAAGGGGGGAGGCGGCCTCGTGAGCGCATTGCGGACATTCATCTGCTACCGCAGAGTCAATGAAGCCTGGGCCGGACGTCTGGCTGACCAGCTCAGCCAGAGGTTCGGCCGGGAGAACATCTTCGTCGACGACAACATCCGGCCCGGCCAGCAGTGGGTCGACGAGATCACCACGAACGTCACGAAGTGTGATGTGCTTCTCGCCGTCATCGGCAAGCAGTGGCTGACGCTGACTGACGACGCCGGGGTGCGGCGGCTGGACAAGCCGAACGACTGGGTGCGCTTCGAGATCAAGGTGGCCCTGGAGAACCAGGTCGGCATCATTCCCGTGCTGATCGAAGACGCCGAGATGCCTGAAGAAGAGCAGCTTCCCGAAGACATCACCGCGCTTTCGCTTCGGCAGGCGAGCGAGATCCGAGGTGGGTCCAAGTGGGCGGGCGACGTTCGCCAACTAATCGAGGCGATGGAGCTCGCGGCTCCCAAGCCGCCTCCTCCTCCTCCTCCGCGAGTTCGCCCGCCATCGGTTCCCATCGTGACCACGCCCCCACCGGCACGGCCCGCGGCGCGGCCCCCGACCCCGCCGCCGCCCCGACCTTCACCGCCGGTCAACCCGACGCCCTCGCCGGCGCCAACGGTCCGCCTGCCCGCGCCCGCACCAACGGTTCCGGCCACCAACCGCACGCTGATCTGGGTGATCGGGGGTGTGTTGGCGGTAATCCTCGGAGTGGGGGCGCTTCTTGCCGCGGGTGGCGGCGATGACACCGGCGGCGAACCCGAGGGGGGCGGAGCGTATGGCGAGACCCACGTGGAGATCATCGTGCCGGCGCGGCGCGTGTGGACCGACACCGGACTCGACGTAAAGGCCGGGACTCAGCTGGATGTCGTCGCCACGGGGGAGATCTCCAGCAGTGTCACGGAAGGGGACAGGCTCAGCCCCGACGGGGTGCCGGACACGGCAGACGACAACAGCTACGACACCAATCTCCTGCACAGCAGCAACCACGCCTCGCTCATCGGAAGTGTCGGAGAGGACGGCGAGCCGTTCGCCGTCGGCAGCGGCATCAGCGTCATCCTGGAGGAAGAGGGGCGGCTGTTCCTCGGGATCAACGACGCCGAAGCCTGCAACAACGCTGGCGAGTTCCAGGTGACGATTCGGGCGGCAGGCGAAGGTGTCGTCTCCGAGTCGGCTCCGACCCAGACGACGGTCGCCGCCTGCTGACCTCGCCTGCCGCCCGGTGTATCGCCTGCCTGCTAGATCGCGGCCGCCGGTTGCGGCTCGTGGGCCGCCATCATCGCCGCCAGTAGCTGGTTGAACTCCTCGTGGCTGGGCGCCACGGCAGGGGGGGCGTCGGGCACCGACTCCAGCACCTGGAGGAAGCTGTCGAGCGACGTTCCGCCCGCCGCCGGGAGGTGCGAGGAGAAGATCCGGGTCGGGGCCAGCCGGCGGACGCCGTCGAGCACGTGACCGTACGTCTGCCGATCGACCATGTGGCTCCACGGTGAATCGGACGTGGCCCACGCCCGCATCCCGCCGGCCAGGGCGTCGCTCGGTACCTCGGCCGCGTCCTCGGTCGGCTCGGGCAGAAACGCCCCGAAAGAGTCCACCGAGAACAAGGCGCCGGTCGCCTCGTCGAGGAGCCCCGTGGACATGGGGTTGTCGTACAGCGGAGGGGCGACGGCCCGCAGGGTCCGGTCCCCGACCGGCAGCCGGTCACCCACCCGGATGGCGTGCACGCGGTCGAGCGGCACCGGCCACCACGACGACATCCGCAGTGCCGCGAACCCGTGGGTGGCGAGCCGGGCTTGGGGCGCCACCTCGAAGACACGCTGGATGTTCCCCGTGTGGTCGGCGTCGTCGTGGGTCAGCCAGACCCATCGAAGGGCCTTCGGGTCGACGATGGACGCCAGGGCGTCGATGAAGTCCTCGCCGTCCATCCCCAGCCCGGTATCGATGAGGACGGGCTCCTCGGCCAGCAGCACGTAGGCGTTGATGGGGAGGACCCCCACGCCGGGCAGCGGGAGATTGGCAGGGAGGACGTGGACATCGGGCGCCGCTTGGTAGGGAGCGTCCATCAGCGGCCTGCCTTCGACGGGTGACGGGCCTCGGTCATTCGGGTACCTCCTGAGTTGAGCAGTTGTTGCTCTCAGGACGTTCGGTTGGGGCCCTTTCCGTTCAGTCCGAAGTGAACGGACCACCGGACTTCGTCGTCATCCTGGGGCTCGTAGGCGCAGTAGAGGCCGGTGCGTAGCCTCCGATCGAGAAC
>JAIVIH010000326.1 GCA_020200615.1 Actinomycetota bacterium
ACCGGGACGTCGGATCGATCTGGGTGGCGTGGGCCAGGAGTGCCTCCCGGCGAACGTGATGGTGCTCGGTGACATTCACGCGGGTGGTGATCCGGTGATCCATGCCCGGCCGGTCCATCCACTCCTGGGTGTAGGGCGACTCCATTCCCAGCTCGAGAAACTTCTCGTGGCTAGCCATCACGCGGGCCCGGGACCAAGCGGAGTAGTAGAGCTTGGACGGCTGCCATGGCGGCCCCGCCTCGGGAAAGGCGTCAGGGTCTCCGGCGGCCTCGAACGCCGGGACGGAGATGTCGTGCACCCGGATGTGGTCGGGATGGGGGTACCCCTGCTGATCGTCCGCGTAGGTAACGATCACCTGGGGCCGCTCCCGGCGGATCACCGCTACCAGCCGGCCCACGGCCTCGTCCAGGCCGGCGCGGGCGAAACAGGCCGGATCCTCGTTGGCCTCGCTGCCGGGCATGCCCGAATCCCGGTATCCCAGCATCACCACGTCGTCGTAGCCGATCACCGACGTGGCCCGCAGCAACTCCTCACGACGCACTTCGGGCAACCGTGCCCGCACGTCGGGGCGGTCCATCGCCGGGTTGAGGATCTCCCCGGCCTCCCCTCCTGTGCAGCAGACGAGCACGCACCGGACGCCCTCGGCGTGGTAGCGGGCCACCGTCGCCGCCCCCTTGGAGGCCTCGTCGTCGGGATGGGCGTGGGCCGTCAGAAGGCAGAGCGATTCGGGCATCGGCAGTCCAAGATAGGCGTGCTCGGCGCTTTGCGGGCACACTGTCGCCGTGAAAATCGCCTTCGTCGGTTCCTTCTCCACGGGGAAGACGACCCTCGCCAATCTGTTCGCCCGGGAATGGGACTACCCCCTCCTACCCGAGGTGGCCCGGCAGGTGGTGGAGCTGGGATTCCCCCTCGACCAGAGCGCTACGGCCGAGACCGAGACGCTCATCTTCCTCAAGCAGTGGCGGGCGGAGGCCGTCCACGGGCGGTTCGTGGCCGACCGCTCCATCTACGACGTCCTCGCCTACGCCGACTGGGTGATGGAGCACCAGCAGGGGAACCGGAAGGAAAACCACCTCTGGTACGAGTCCCGGGAGATCGCCCTACTGGACCTCCGGGCCCGCTACGACCACGTCTTCTACCTACCGGTCGAGTTTCCCATCGTGCTCGACGGGCTCCGCCCCGACGACCCCGCCTTCCAGGCAGAGATCGACGGGCGCATCCGGCAACTGCTGGACTCCGCCGACGTGTCCTACGACACCCTGACCGGCTCGGTCGGAGCGCGCCAAGAGCACGTTCGGCAGGTCGTGGGATCCGGGGTGGGTAGCAACCTGGCCTGATCCGGCCGTAACTCCCCGATCGGTCTACCGTCTCGACAGTGATCTCGGTCCGTTCGTACACCAAGGGGGAGAGCGCCGAGCTCGACCCGGCCGAGATCTCCGAGGTCCTCGACAATCCGGACTGCCTGGTGTGGGTGGACGTCTCCGACCCCTCCGAGGACGATCTGGCCTGCCTGCAGGAGGAGTTCGCCCTGCACCCGTTGGCCGTCGAGGACGTCCGCCACCGTCATCAGCGGCCCAAGCTGGAGCACTACCCGAGCCACGCCTTTGTCGTGGCCTATACCGCCACCCTTCAGGAGGTCGACTTCTTCCTGGGGCCCACGTGGCTGGTCAGCGTGCGGGGCGCCCACGAGGGCACACCGGCGTGGTCTGCGGAGGGCTCCCGCACCCGCTTCGAACGCACCCACCCGGACCCTCCGACCAGCGCCTTCCTCCTCTATGTCCTCCTCGACGAGGTGGTCGATGGCTACTTCACCGCGGCCGAGTCGACCGAGGACGAGCTCGAGGACCTCGAGGAGCGCATCTTCGCCGAGGAGATGCCCGACGAGCGGACGATCCAGCAGGAGCTGTTCGAGGTTCGCCGCCGGCTCCTCATGTTCCGGCGGGCGGTTGTCCCGCTCCGGGAGGTGCTGGCCGCCCTGCTGCGGGGTGAGGTCGAGTGGATCGATCAGACCACCCTCACCCATCTCCAGGACGTGTACGACCACGTCCTGCGGGCCGCCGACCACATCGACAGCCAGCGGGAGCTGATGGGCAACGCCGTGGACGCCCACCTGGCCATCATCTCCAACCGGATGAACAGCGTGATGAAGCGGATGACCTCGTGGGGCGCGATCCTCCTGGGGTCGACCCTGGTCGCCGGCATCTACGGCATGAACTTCGAGCACATGCCCGAACTGGGTTGGGAGCTGGGTTACGCGTGGGCCCTGGGGATCATGGCCCTTGTGACGATCATCGGGTACACCTTCTTCAAGCGCAGGGACTGGTTGTAGGGCGCCGCCGACCTACTCCCGCCTGACGCTCAAGGGTCGCGCGGGCTGAGGCAAGTTCTGCCGATGGCCGCTCGGACGCCGAAGGCGTCTCGCCGGCTGTCGAGAAAAGAGAACGGCGGAGGGCGATCCGGCTTCGCCGGTCGCCCGGATCGCCTTTCATGACTCGGCGAGCAACCTCTGGCGAGCCGAAGGTTGCTAGGGCGCAAGGGCGGCGGCCGCCGTGTCTGCGTGCTGCTCCACCTCCCGGGCCGCGGCTTCGCACCGGGCCGCTCGGCCGGCGTGACTTCCCGAGGGAGCTCCGCCGGTCACGGCGTGGGCGGCCAGCGCCGAAGCCACCTGCCCCGGCTCGGGCAGGGCCGGATGGGCGGCCAGCCTCCCCAGCCGCCGCTCCGCCGTCTTTCGCTCCCCTTCCAGCGACTCGGCCTGCCATCGCATCCACAGGTGGTCGGGCGCGACCTCCCGCAGCCTCGACAGGATGGCCAGGAGGTCCAGGGTGGCGACGGCCTCTCCCATGACGAAGCCCAGGAGGTGGACGACGGCCATCGGCGAGTCCCCGGCCATCGTCTCCCGCACGGCATCGAAGACCTCCTCGGCCCACGCCGAGTAGGCGCCGGCGTCCTCGGGCCGGGGGACGGCTGCCGCCCCGAGGGCAGCCGCCAGCTCGGCGACCTCGTCGAGCCTCCCCAGGGCGGCCTCGCGCTGGCCCACCACCCGCTCCCGCTCGCCTCCCACTTGGGCACCCAGCGGGACATCGGCTCCTCGCGCCGCCTCGGCCAGGAGCTCCAGGCCGTTGAAGTACAGACCGGCCACCTGAGGGGCATAGCCGGCGACGAAGCCCGTCCGGAGCGAAGCCTCGTGGGCGGGGCCGGTCACGATCGGGCCTCCGGCACCGGCGCCGGCTCCGCGGCGGACGACCGCACGAGCCACCACGCCGCGACCATGGCGCCGAGGGTGTCGAAGACGAGGTCCCAGCCGGTGTTGACATACCCGCCGACGTTGGTCTCGGGAAGGATGAGGGTGGCCGCGAACTCGACGATCTCGTTCGCGGCGCCGACCCCCAGGCCGGCCAGGACGACGAGGACGGCCATTCCCAAGGTGATCCTCCCCTCCGGCAGCCACGAGCGGAGCACCTTCCCGCAGGCCAGGGTGGCGAATCCGAAGCCGAAGGCGTGGACGAGCCGGTCGAAGTGCAGGAGTTCCACGACCACCACGGCGTTGTACAGCGTGCGGTCGCCGTCGAGGGGGATGATGCCTCCGGCCAGGTGCCCGAATCCCCAGACCGACAGTCCCCAGAGCACTCCCGGCCCGAGGCCGAAGCGCACCTCGAGCCGGCAGACGAGGACGATCAGGAGAAGGATGAGGACGACGTAGGGGATGGCCACTTCGCTGTCCAGGGCGAGGCCCACGACCAGGAACACGGCCAGGTACGCGAGGGTGAAGGCCGCCAGTCGAGGATGGGCCCGCACGACCGAACGCACGGAAGCGACATTACGCACCCGGCCTGAAGGCGAGGCGCCCTGGAGCCGTCGGTCCGTTGCCCGGCCAGACACGCCGGCGCGAACTGCGCTAAGGGATGAGAAGCGGGGCCAGAGGCGGAGAGATCGCTCCGGCGGTGGGGGCCGGAGCCCTCCTGGCCGTGGCGACCGTGTTCGGCTCGGCCGCTCTGGCCTGCACCAACCTCGCCACCATCGGCCTCAGCAGCGAGGCGGGCCGCCCCGGGGACACGATCGTGCTCACCGGCACCTCGTTCCCGGTCCCCCGCGCTCGTGAGGCCACCCCTACGCCCGTCGTGGTGCGCTGGCGGGGGCCGGACGGTCCCGTCCTCGTGGCTACCCAGCGCCGGCCGGTGCCGGACCCGAAGGCCCCCGACGCCCCGCCCACGATCTTCACCGACGAGTACGGGACGCCGGCCCGGGCCACGCTGAGGGTCCTGGCTCCGGGTGAGCAGGCCGGAACGCTCGTGGCGCCCCCTGACTTCGTCGCCACCGGCGACAGCGGCTCCACGGCCATGATCGTGATGACGCTGTTGTTCGGGGCCGTCGCCCTCTCACTCTTCGGCGGTGGGGTCATCGCCTTCGTGAACCAGCTGCGCAGAGGGCAGGCGGTGCCGGAGTCTCGGACGCTCCGCTAGAAGGACGGAGGTCAGCGGCGAGCGCCGGCGGGCAGAAGCTCCTCCTCGCCCGTCTCTTCGTCCTCGATGAGCACATACCCGCACAGCTGGGCCAGCAGGGCGTGGCCTTCGTCAGGGCCGGTGGCGATCAGCTCGTCCGCGCTCTGGAGGGTGACCGACGCCCGGGGCCGGTAGAGGTGCCGTCCGCCGCGCCGGATGGCGAGGAGGTAGAAGCCGGTCTCGGTCTCGAGCCGGAGCTCGGCCAGCGAGCGGCCGTCGGCGGGGGAACCGGTGGCCACCGGCACCCGAACCACGACCTCCTCGGCGTCGCCCAGGGCCAGCGCCAGGATCGGGTGCAGCTCCTCCCCTTCCTCGACCAGCCACACCATCTGCTGGGCCGCGTCGCCGATCTCCTCGGCCGCCTGGGCCAGGTGGATCAGGCCTCGGAGGGGCGAAGGGTCGACGTGCTCGTGGGCCGCTCGCAGCACCCAGACTTCGAGCCGCTCCTTCATCTCGTCGAGACGGTCCTCCAGGTGGTTCACCTCGGCGGCCAGGCCCTGATCGCGCAGGACGAGGGCGGAGTAGGCGAGACCGACGGCCACCTCGGACACGTTCTTCATCTCCACCAGGGTGTCGATGGCACGGTCGAGGTCGGAGACGGCCGTCTCCTCGGAGATCTGGGGCGGCTCCCACCCGGGCGCCCCCGCCAGCGACCGCAGCTCGGCGATGCCGTCGGCCGTTCCCTGCAGGAACAGCACGTCGCCCGGAAGCAGGACCTGGTCACCCTCCACGTCGGTGATCCAGTCCCGGTCACGGCGGATGGCGACCACCCGCATGCCGACCTCCACGGGAAGCTCGAGATCGGCCAGGCTCCGATGGGCCATGTGCGAGGCGTCCCGGATCCGGACGCGGTGGGAGATCTCCTCCGCTTGGGCCAGGTCGGCGACCAAGGCGCGGGGGATGCCCAGGCGGTGGGTCACGATGCGACTGATGTCGACGGCGGCATTCCCCATGCGCTCGATGGCGCCCACCACCTGCAGGACCGACGCCATGGCGTCGGCGTCCCGGGGAGAGCGGGCGGCCAGAACGCAGACGGCGCGCATCTCGTGGACCAGCTCCGACAGGTGATCCTCGAGCTCGTGGATCTCCTCGGCCATGTCCGGATCGCCGAAGTAGACCGAGGCGTAGGCCAGGTCGATCATCAGCTCGGAGGTGTCCTTCGCCTCCGAGAGCATGGTCTTGAGATTGCGGGGTCGTTCGTCCATGGGGACAGGGCCAGCGTACCGCCGGCCAGGCCGCCGGGCTCCGCAAGGCCTAGCCCGTTGCTAGCCCTGGCGGTCGGGCCCGGCCCGCTCGAGGTGGATGCGGATCACCAACCGCCGCTGTTGCACCATGGCCTCCCGGAACTCGTCCCAGTCGGGATGCTCGCCCGCTACCTGCCGGTAGAGGGCGACGAGCCCCGCCATGGCGTCGGGGAGGGAGACGATCTCGGCCGTGCCGTCGACCTGTATCCACTCCCAACCCTCGCCTCTCACGCACGCCGACACGTGAGGGTCGCGCCGGAGGTTGCGGACCTTGTAGGCCGTCTCCCGGCTGCTGATCACGACCGCGCCCCCCTCGTCCACGCCTACGCCCACCGGGGACAGCTGGGGCCAGCCGTCGACGCGCCGGGTGGCGAGAACCGCGTCGTGGTGCTTGCGGACGAAATCACGGGCCTTGTCGAGATCCATGGGCAGAGCCGACCACCGTTCGGTTGCGGGCGCAACCTCAGGCCCGGGAGAGCTCCATCAGGATCGCCTGCTCGACGGCCCGGGCGTGGTCGGGATCGAGCAGCCTCGCCCCGCCCGCATCCACCACGTAGAAGGAGTCGACCAGCTCGTGGCCCAGGGTGGCGACCTTGGCGTGACGGATGTCGAGCTGAAGGTCGGCCAGGGCGCGGGTGATCCGGTACAGCGTGCCGATCCGGTCGGGCGCTCTCACTTCGACGACGGTCGCCGTCGCCGACGCTTCGTTGTCCACGATCACCTGGGTCCGGGCGGGCGTGGCCGACGGGAGCTTCGAACGCCCGGCGTAGACGCGAGCCCGCTCGGCGAGCCTGGCCTCGAGCGACAGCTTCCCGGTGAGGACCCGCCTGAGGTCGGCTTCCACTGCGACCCAATCGGGCTCCCCGCCGAACAGCAGCTCCACTTCGAAATGCTCCACGGCCACGCCGTCGTCGCTCGACCACACTCGGGCCGAGAGGACGTCGAGCCCGTGCAGCGCCAGCGTGCCGGCCACCCGGTAGAAGAGCCCCGGCCGGTCGGGGGCAGCGAGGGTCAAGCCGTGGTCCCGCCCCTCGATCACCACCTCCCCGGTCTTCTCAACGCGCTCGATGAGGTTCCTCTGCTGCGGCGTGGGGAAGTCCTCCGGAGGCTCGGGATGGGCCTCTCCGGCCAGGGCCCTTCCCACCCGGGAAACGAGCTCCCCGACCAGGCCCGCCTTCCAGTCGCCCCAGGCGGCCGAGCCGGTGGCGATGGAGTCGGCCTCGGTGAGGGCGTGGAGGAGCTCGAGGGTGCCCCTGTCCCCCACGGCCTCCGCCACCGAGGCGATGGTGCTCGGGTCCTGGAGGTCGCGGCGGGTGGCGGCGTCGGGCAGGAGCAGGTGATGTTGCACCATGGCGACGAGGATCTCGGCGTCATCGGGGGGGAAGCCCAGGCGGGCGGCGATGCGGCGCACGACGGGGATGCCGGCGTCGGTGTGGTCATGGGA
>JAIVIH010000327.1 GCA_020200615.1 Actinomycetota bacterium
GTTTATATCTCCATTATCGCGATACTGTTTGAGAAGCTAGAAGGGGCGTAGGTGGATCACGTCTCCCGACGCGATCACTCGGGTCCGCCCGCCCTCGTCTACGACCAGGTGGCCCTCGGCGGTGACGTCGACCGCCTCGCCCTCGACCGCGCCCGCCCACAGTTCCACCCGCACGCGCCGGCCGAGGGTGGCCGACCGAGCCCGGTAGTCGGAGAGGAGGGTGGCGGGGCCGTCCGGTTCGCCCAGAGCCTGGTAGCGCCGCTCGAGGTGGCGCAGGAGGGCCACGAGGAGGGCGTTCCGGTCGACGCTGCTCCCCACCAACTCGTCCAGAGCCACACCCGGGGCCGGTGGCGACGTCGCCCAGTTGACGTTCAGCCCGATGCCGACGACGACGGCCATTTGGCCCCCCTCGACGATGGACTCGCCGAGGATGCCCCCCACCTTGCGGTCGTCGACGACGAGGTCGTTGGGCCACTTCACCAGGGGCCGGATCCCGGTCACTTGCTCGCATGCGTCGGATGCGGCCAGGGCCATGCTCAACGTCGTCGCCGGCACCTGGGCCTGGGGAAGCCGGGGGCGCAGGAGGACCGACAACAGCAAGGACGAACCCGCCGGAGCCTGCCACCGCCGGCCCTGGCGACCCTTGCCCCCGGTCTGGTGGTCCGCCACCACGACCACGCCCTCGGGGGCCCCGGCCCGGGCCAGCTCGGCCACCGTCACGTTGGTGGACTCCACCTCCTCGCACCACCGGACGTCGGCGAAACGGGTGTCCTGGAGGGCCAGCCTGGCGGAGTCGTCCAGCATGCCTGCACCATATGACCTGATGTTCGACAAGGTGTTGGTGGCCAACCGGGGCGAGATTGCGGTGCGGATCATCCGCACGTGCCAGGACCTGGGCATTCGCACCGTCGCCGTGTACTCGGATCTCGACCATCGATCACTGCACGTGCGCCTGGCCGACGAGGCCTACGCCATCGGGGGGCACACCGCGGCCGAGAGCTACCTCAACACCGAGGCCATCCTCGACGTCATCCGCCGGTGCGGCGCCGACGCCCTGCACCCCGGCTACGGCTTCTTCTCGGAGAACGCCGAGTTCGCCCGGGCCGTGGCCGACCTCGGGGCCACCTTCATCGGCCCGCCCCCCGAGGCCATGGAAGCCATGGGGGAGAAGATCGCCGCCCGGCGGACTGCGCTGGCCGCCGGGGTGTCTCCCGTGCCGGGAACCCTGGAGCCGGCCGAGTCGGCCGGCGAAGTGGTGGCCTTCGGCGAGGAGCACGGGTGGCCCGTGGCCATCAAGGCCGCCTACGGAGGAGGAGGCCGGGGCATGCGCGTCGTGGGCGACGCCGACTCCGCCCCCGCCCTCTACGACACCTGCCGGCGCGAGGCGCAGTCCTCGTTCGGCCGCTCCGAGGTCTACCTCGAGCGTTACCTCACGTGGCCGCGCCACGTGGAGATCCAGGTTTTCGCCGATACCCAGGGCAACGTCGTGTGGCTGGGGGAACGTGACTGCTCCGTCCAGCGCCGGCACCAGAAGCTGATCGAGGAGACACCTTCGCCCGGCCTGCCCGACGAAGATCGGCGCCGCATGGGGGAGGCCGCCGTGCGAGTGGCCCGGACCTGCGGCTATGTCAACGCGGGGACCGTGGAGTTCCTGTACCAGGACGGCGAGGCCTGGTTCCTGGAGATGAACACCCGGCTGCAGGTGGAGCATCCCGTGACTGAGCTGGTGTGCGGACTGGACGTCGTAGCCGAGCAGATCCGGGTCGCCGCCGGGGACCCCCTGTCGTTCGACCAGGACTCCGTCCAGCGGTGGGGCCACGCCATGGAGTGCCGGATAAACGCCGAGGACCCGGCCGGCGGGCGGTTCCTCCCTTCGCCGGGGACCATCACCCGGTTCTCCCGACCGGGCGGCTTCGGCGTCCGGGTGGACGCCGGGATCGGCGTGGGTGACACCGTGAGCCAGCACTACGACAACCTCCTGGCCAAGATCGTCACGTGGGGCCAGGACCGGGAGGACGCCCGTCGGCGGATGGTGCGGTCGCTGAAGGAAACGGTGATCGAAGGTGTCGTCACCAACGTCTCGGCCCACCTGACGATCCTCGAGCACCCGGACTTCGTGGCCGGCCGCCACTCCACCCGGTGGTTGGAGGAGACCCTCGAGTTCGGACCATCGGACCCAACGTCAGGAGGCGGAGACTCGGGGACGGCACCTGGTGGAGGACCACCGGCGGGGCGGGAAGTCGACGTTGAGGTCGACGGCCGTCGCTTCCGCGTACGCGTCTACGAACCCGAGCGGCGCGCCGGCCTTCGGTCCCCGGGTGCCGGAGCCCGAGCCCGCCGGCGGACGGCGGCGTCGGGCCCTGCGCCCGCAGGCCGGATCGTGGCGCCCATGCAGGGCACCATCGTGACGGTCCTGGTCGCCGTGGGTGACAACGTGGAGCCCGGCCAGGCCGTGTGCGTCCTCGAGGCCATGAAGATGGAGAACCAGGTTGACGCCCAGATCGAGGGGACGGTCGCCGAGGTGCGGATCCGACCGGGCGACACCGTGAGCGGTGGTGACGTTCTGGTCGTGATCGAGTAGGCCTAGCCGGCCGGCGCCCGCGCTCCGAGGAGGACCGTATCGGCCTCGGCGACCTTGTGCAGCAGATCTCGCAGCCGTCGCAGCTCCTCGGCGCTCAGGGCGGCGAAAGCGGAAGGCGGCTCCCACATGAGCTCGAGCACCCGGTCCCGGGCTTCCGCCCCCTTCGGGGTCAGCACCACCGTCTTGATCCGGCGATCGGTGGGGTGGGGCCGGCGCTCGGCCATGCCCTGTTCCTCCAAGCTGTCCACCAGGCTCGTCACGTAGGAGGCGTCACAGCCCCAGTGGTCGGCCAGGTCCCGCATGGGCCTCGGCTCGTCGGGGGCCAGGTGGATGAGGGCCTTGACCACGCTGGGGGGGCCGCCGACGGCCCGGCACGCCTGCCCCATGCGGCCGTGGCCCTCGCCGTCGAACATCAGCCGCTGCATGGTGCGCCAGGCCTCCCGTGCCACGTCAGTGTCCATCAGCCCCAGAGTATCGCCATTCGTTGACCTGAACCAACCATTGACGTTGATCGAAAATGTATTTGACTTAGATCAACGGTTGTGGACAGTCTAGGGACATGAACGACGCAGCCATCGTCGTCGAGGGGCTCGGCAAGCGCTTCGGCGAGGTCGTGGCCATCGACGGCATCAACCTCGAGGTGCCGGCGGGGACCGTGCTCGGCCTGCTCGGCCCCAACGGCGCGGGCAAGACCACCACCGTCCGCATACTCACCACCATCATCGCTCCGGATGCGGGCCGGGCCACCGTCCTGGGCCTCGACGTGGTGCAGCGCCCCCGAGCGGTGCGCTCAGTGATCGGCCTGGCCGGGCAGTATGCAGCCGTCGACGAGAACCTCACCGGCCGCGAGAACCTGCGGATGGTGGGGCAGCTCACCCACCAACCCGGGCCCTCCATCGGCCCGAGAGCGGCCGAGCTGCTGGAACGGTTCGACCTGGTGGGGGCGGCCGACCGCCCGGTCAAGACCTACTCCGGCGGCATGCGCCGCCGCCTCGACCTCGCCGCCGCCCTCGTCCACCGCCCCCGCGTGCTGTTCCTGGACGAACCCACCACCGGCCTCGACCCGAGTGGTCGCAACGACCTGTGGACCCTCATCGGTGAGCTCGTGGCCGACGGCACCACCCTCCTCCTCACCACCCAGTACCTCGAGGAGGCCGACCGCCTGGCCGACCGCATCGTGGTAATCGACGGCGGGACGATCATCGCCGAGGGCTCGGCCGCCGAGCTCAAGGCGCGGCTCGGCACCACGGTCGTGGAGGTGCACATGGCCAGCGCCGGCGATGGTCGGCGCGCCGCCGGACAGCTGGCCGGGGTGGGGGCGACCGAGGTGGTCGACGCGGGCGAGACGGTGGCGGTCACCGTCCCCGACTCCGGCCCGTCCCTCCTGGAAGTGGTCCGCCTGCTGGACAGCGGCGGCTTCGAGCCCGTGTCGGTGGCGGTTCGGGAACCGACCCTGGACGACGTCTTCATGCGGCTGACAGGCCGGGGACCGACGAGCGACGGCGGGAGTGAGAG
This sequence comes from Actinomycetota bacterium, assembly GCA_020200615.1. Next base: position 4,097 of record JAIVIH010000327.1, read on the forward strand.
CGAGCAGGACCGTCGTCAACCCGCTCGCGCCACCGCCGGCGCC
>JAIVIH010000328.1 GCA_020200615.1 Actinomycetota bacterium
CTCCTGGGCCACGCCACGTTCCTCTACGACGACCTCACCGTGGCCGACAACCTCAGGTTCGCCATCCGAGCGGCAGGGGGGTGGCCCGAGGCGGCCGAGGAGGCGATGACCCGGCTGGGCCTGGACGGACGGCTCCGCCACGTGGCGGTGGCCAAGCTGTCCGCCGGGCAGCGGCGACGGGTGGCCCTGGCCGTGGTGGTCGGGCGCAGTCCCGAGCTGTGGCTGCTCGACGAGCCCCACGCCGGCCTGGATGCCGCCGGCCGTGACCTGGTCGACGAGATCATAAGGGAAGCCGTCGATCAGGGTGCCACCGTCATACTCGCCTCGCACGAGATCGACCGGGCCTCGGCTCTCGCCACCAGGCAGGTGACGGTCGCCGGCGGGCGGGTGGTCGGCGGGGTGCTCGTCAAGGAGCCCCCGGCGACGGACACGACCGGCACCGAGCGGGAGGCCCTACATGTTCCGTGACGCGGTCCTGGTCGCGGGCAAGGACCTGCGGATCGAAGCTCGGTCGCGGGTGGCGACCAACCAGATCCTCCCCTTCGCCCTCCTCGTCCTGCTCCTGTTCGCCTTCGCCCTGGATGCGGATCGGGGCCTGCTCTCCAGCCTGGCCGCCGGCCTGTTCTGGGTCACCGTGCTGTTCTCCGGGCTCCTCGCCGTCCAGCGGTCGTTCGCCCTGGAGGCGGGCGACGACGCCAGGGATGCCCTTCGCCTGTCCGGCCTGGACGGCGCCGGCATCTTCCTGGGCAAGGCGGGCGCGGTGGCCGTGCAGCTGCTGGCCCTTGAGGCGGTCCTGACCGTGGGCGTGATCGTCTTCTACAACGTGAGCCTGCACGGCGCCGGTCTCCTGCTGCTCACCTGCCTCCTGGCCACGGCCGGCATCTCGGCCGCCGGCACCCTCTACGGAGCGGTGGCTGCCGGACTCCGGGTGCGGGACACCCTGCTCCCCCTACTGGTCCTGCCCGTGCTGGCGCCGGTGCTGCTGGCCGCCGCACGGGCGTCGGAGGCGGCCCTGGGGGCGACGTCGGCCGACGGCTGGCCATGGGTCAGACTCCTGGCCGTCTTCACCGCGATCTACCTGGCCTTCGGCGTCCTCGCCTTCGGGCCCCTTCTGGAGGAATCGTGAGATCTCGCGGGTCCCGCGTGCTGGGTTGGCTGACGCTGGCCACCCTGGCCCTGACCGCGCTCCTGGGCCTGGTCGTCACCCCGCCCGACGTCAACCAGAAGGACGCCGTGCGGCTCCTGTACCTGCACGTCCCGACGGCGTGGCTGGCCATGTACGTCTCCTTCGGGGTCACCACCTTCGCCAGCGTCCTCTACCTCTGGCGCCGGACCCGGTCCCGTTTCTGGGACATGGTCGCAGGGGCTTCGGCCGAGATCGGCGTGGTGTTCATCGCCCTCACGCTCCTGATCGGATCCATCTGGGGGCGGACGACGTGGGGCGTGTGGTGGACCTGGGATGCCCGCCTCACCAGCACGGCAGTGCTGTTGGTGATGTACCTGGGTTACCTGGCCGTCCGGCGCATCCCCACCGATCCCGAGGTGCGCAGCCGCCGGGCCGCCATCGTGGCTCTGGCCGCCTTCGCCAACGTTCCTCTCGTGCACAAGTCGGTGGAGTGGTGGCGCACCCTGCACCAGCCGGCCAGCATCTTCGACGAGCGCCGCCTCCTCGACCCCCAGATCCACGGGTCGATGCTGGCCACCCTGCTCCTGGCCGTTTTCGCCTTCACCCTCCTGTACGCCTGGCTGCTGATCCACCGGTTCCGTCTCGCCTGGGCCGAGGAGCAGGCCGAGGGACGGGAGCTCAACGCCGCCCTGGCCGAGCGCCGGGCCGAGGCCGATATGGCTGCCGAACCTGTGAAAGTGGTCGGGACATGACGCACGCGCCCTACGTCTTCGCCGGGTACGCGGCCAGTGCGGCCGTGCTCGCGGCTTACGCCGGCTGGGTCGTCACGCGGTCCCGCGCCCTCGCGCGCCAGATCGCCCCTCCTTCGGGAGCGGATGACGGGTCTGGCGCTGATGCGCCGTCCGGTCCGTGAGCGTCACCACCCAGAGCCGGCGGCGACTGTGGTTCGCGGGCGCCATCGTCCTCGCCGCCTTGGGCTTCCTGATCTTCCAGGGCCTGGGCAACGCCACGCTCTACTTCCGCACCGCCGACGAGGCGGTGGCCCAGCGGGAGTCGCTGGGGGAACGCCGGTTCCGCATCCAGGGCGCGGTCGTCGAAGGGAGTGTCCGCCGTACGGGCGATCAGGTGGCGTTCGACATCACCAGCCGCGACGTGACCGTGCCCGTGCGGCACCGCGGCGACCCGCCCGAGCTGTTCCAGCCCGGCATACCGGTGGTGCTCGAGGGTCGCTTCGATGGCAGCCATTTCGCCAGCGACCGCATCCTGGTCAAGCACTCCGAAACCTACGTGGAAGACCACCCCGAGCGCGTGACCACGTCGGCCGTCCCGAGCCGCCAGTGAGCCGCCCGTGAGCGCAATCCTGGGGTCGGGCGCGGTCGCCCTCGGCCTGGCCGCGGCCGTGCTCGGGATCGCCACCCTCGCCCTCGGCCTCCGGCGGGGAGACCCTCGGCTGCTGCGGGGTGGGCAGCGCTACGTGTGGCTGGTCCTGGCCGGAGCGGTGCTGGCTGCGGTGGCAATGGAAGTGGCCCTGCTGACCCACGACTTCTCCCTCCGCTATGTGGCCGCTCACGGAAGCCGCTCGACGCCTCTTCTGTTCACCATCACCGGGCTGTGGTCGGCGCTCGAGGGCTCGATCATTCTGTGGTCCCTCGTGCTCGCCGGGTACCTGGCCTTCATGGCCCACCGGTTCCGCGAGCGGGCCGCCGATCCCCTGGTGGCCTGGGCCACCCTGATCGGCCTGGCCGTGGCCGTCTTCTTCTTCCTGCTCATGGCCGGCCCGGCCAACCCCTTCCGCCTCGTGAGCGGGCCCACGCCCCTCGACGGTCCCGGCCCCAACCCTCTCCTCCAGAACCACCCGCTGGTGGCCTTCCACCCGCCCATGCTCTACCTGGGCTACGTGGGCTTCACCATCCCTTTCGCCTTCGGCCTGGCCGCCCTCGTGACCGGCAGGCTGGGGGAGAGCTGGCTGGCGGAGACGCGACGCTGGACCCTCTTCGCATGGGGGTTCCTCACCGCCGGGGTCGTCCTGGGCGCGTGGTGGTCGTACGAGGTGCTGGGCTGGGGCGGGTACTGGGCGTGGGACCCGGTGGAGAACGCCTCCCTGCTCCCGTGGATCACGGGCACGGCCTACCTGCACTCGGTGATGGTGCAGGAGCGGCGGGGCATGCTCCGGGTGTGGAACCTGTCCCTCCTGGTGGCGACGTTCTCGCTGACCATCCTGGGCACCTTCCTCACCCGCTCGGGGGTGCTCGACTCGGTCCACGCCTTCAGCGAGTCCGCCATCGGGCCCATGATCCTCGCCTTCTTCGGCGTGATCGTGGCCGTCTCGATTGGGCTCATCGCCTGGCGGGGAGATCGCATCCGGTCTCCGGGGACCATCGACTCCCCCGTGTCGCGCGAGGGCGCCTTCCTGACCAACAACGTGGCCTTCGCCGCCTTCGCCTTCGTCGTCCTGCTGGGCACGGTGTTCCCGCTGATCGTCGAAGCGGTGAACGGTGACCGGCTGTCGGTCGGGTCGCCCTACTTCAACCGCATGACCGCTCCCATCGGCCTGACCCTGCTGTTCCTGATGGCCGTCGCCCCCGTCTTGCCCTGGCGGAAGGCCTCGGGAGAGCTGCTGCACCGTCGCCTCATCTGGCCGGCGTGGACGGGAGTGGCGGTCATCGTCGCCTGCGTGGTGGGGGGCGTCCGCGGCGCCGGGCCCCTGCTCGTCTTCGGGCTGGGGGCGTTCGCCGCCTCGACCGCCCTGCGCCAGCTGCTCCTCGCCGTGCGGGCCGCTCGCCGCCGGGGCAGCCGCATTCCGCGGGCCCTCCTCGGGTCGAGCAGCGGGGGCATGGTCGTGCACCTGGGCGTGGTGGTCATCGCCGTGGCCTTCGCGGCCAGCTCTTCGTTCGCCGAGAGCGCCCAGTTCCGGCTGTCTCCCGGCGAGTCGGCCCGGCTGTCGGGGCACGAGGTGACCTACCTCGGCACCCGCACGCTGAAGCGCAGCAACAAGACCACGGCACCTTCCTGGCCGCCTGGCCGGCTCGCCGGCGCCGGCGCCCCGACCGCTCGCCCCCGGTTTCCGCCCCCGAGGGGCAGCCCGCTCCCCAGCCGGTGGAGGTGGCGCCGTGAGCGGCACCGGCCGTCGCAGCCGAGGGACGACTGTGGATCGGGCCCACCTGGCGTCGTGGGCCCTGCTGGTGCTGGTGCTGTGCGGCGCACTGGCGGCGGGCGCCCGGGAGACATCGCCCGCCACCGCCGCCGATCGCGCCGAAGGGATCACGGAGCGCTTCCGGTGCCCGACGTGCCGCAGCCAGTCGGTGGCCGATTCCGACGCTCCCGCCGCCCGCTTCATCAAGGAAGAGGTGCTCAGGCGGGTCGAGGGGGGCGAGAGCGACGAGCAGATCGAGTCCTACCTGGTGGGCCGCTACGGCGAGCAGATCCGTCTCGACCCGTCCCGGCGAGGTTTCACGGGGTTGGTCTGGCTCCTGCCGCTGGCAGCCGCGACGGCCGCGATCGCGGGACTGGTAGTCGCCTTCCGGCGATGGAGCCCGAGAGGGCGACGGGTCTCCGACGCCGACCGTGCCCTGGTGGAAGAGGCGCTGAGAGAGCGATCCGATGAGCAGTGAGCGAG
>JAIVIH010000080.1 GCA_020200615.1 Actinomycetota bacterium
GGCCAGGGCGGCGCGGAAGTCGCGGGGCTGGGGGGTGTCGGCCCGGGCTCGTTCGACCAGGGCGTCGGGGTCACGCCCGTCGGCCGCCGCCGCCTGCCGGTGGGCAGCGAGGATCATGTCGAGAACGGTCGCCATGGGTGTCGCACACCCTACGGCCAGGCGGTCATCCTCCGGCGTCGATCAGATCCTGGGCGAAGGCGATGAACCGGTTGGCGATGCGGGTGTCGACCTTCTTCCCCCGCTGTGCCTCCAGCTCGTTGATGAAGGCGCCGAGCATGTTCGCCTCCACGTCGTGGCGCCCGTCGTCGTGCTTTTTGTCGGCGTTGACGAGCTTGACCCGGAGGCTGTTGAACACGTTTCCGACCTTGCCCTCGGCGTGGGCCCGCTCCAGGTTCGAGAGCAGGCTCTCGGCCGTCGCTTGGAGCTTGAACGTCAGCGGCGTGGTCCCCCCGTTGCCGATGTTGTCCGCCGCCGTGACCGCGACCGTCCGGGTGCCCGGGTAGAAGAGGAAGAGGTCGAGCACGTCGCCGTCGAACGTCGCCCTTGTCTTGTTGGGGACGTTCGGGTCGCCGTCCCATCCGTCGATGGTCGCCGAATGCGAAGCGACACCCGATCCGTTCACGCCGTCGTCCACACTGAAGTCCACGGTGGTGAAGTCGTCGGTGTCGAAGGTCAGGCCGAAGGGAGGCGTGGCTCCGGTGACGACGGGCGGCGTGGTGTCGAGCCACACCTCAGTGGTCACCACTGCGCTCGGGGCCAGCGGGTCGGCCGGATCGCCACCGTCGTCGTCGGCGAAGGTGTGGCAGGGGTCGGCAGCCTGGACGTCGATGAAGTGCCTGCCGTCGCCACCAGTGATGGTGAAGGTCTGGCCGAGGTTGGCGTCCACCCAGGGGCCGGGGTTGAGCGGGTCGGTGTACACCCGGTAGCGAACATCGAGCTGGCCGGCCGGGAAGCCCTGGCCCGTAGGCGTATCCACGGCGTCGAGGGTGAACACGTTGTTGCCTCCGACGAAGTGCCGCCCGTCCGGGTGGGTGAACGACGCACCCCCGGTCTGCGTCGAGCTCGGGGTCGGGGGGTTGGGGTCGTTGATCGGGTCCGTGCTGACGGTGTCGCCCAGGTCGGGGAAGTCGTTGCCCTCCGGGTTCGACGCGTTCTCCCAGTCGGTGAACAGGGCCCGGAACGTCGGGCGGAGGACGCACGACTCGAACAGGGGGAGGGTGCCGTTGCCGCCGTTGAGGGCGACGTCCCGAGACGCGAACACCGGAGCGCCGTTGAACCGCCAGGCGTGGTCCGAGTCGATCGAGCGCAGCCACGGAGGCGGCACCACGGCATCGGACGGGTTGGAGTCGAAGGAGTCCACCATCAGGTTCTGACCGGGACCGTAGGTGTTGACCGTCCGCCCCAGGATGTCCCCCAGGGCCCGGTTCAGCTCCGGTCCGTCGAGGAGCAGGAGCTTGGCCGTGACGATCGTGTTCTCGAGCGGAGCGAACTCGTTGATCAGGAACTCGGCCTGGTCGAGGAGCCGGCGGCTACCCACGTCGTGGTGCTGGGAGGTGAGGCCGGGCTGGTCGAAGCCGATGATGGCGTCGAGCCGCCCGTGCTCGCCGGCGCCGAACAGGCCGCCGACCTGGTCCAGCACGTCGAGGGGTGCAGGCAGGTTCAGGGGCGGGTGGACGGGGTCGAGGTAGGACGCCGGGTTCTTGAGCAGCTCCGAGAACGTCTCCGGGTTGAACCCGAACACCTCCTCGACGGCCTCGTTGAGCTTGTCCTTCAGGAACTCCTCGAGCTCGGCGAGGGCCGTCTCGAGCGGGTTGGGGAAGTCGATGAGATCGTCGATGAAGTCGGAGATCTCGTCGATGAGCTCGATGACCGCACCCACGAAGTCGGGGGCGCCGAGCATGGAGAGCAGGTGCGGCTCGCTGGTCGTGAAGTGTGACCCCAGCCGTTCCAGAAGGGTGTCGAACATGCCCACGCCGTCCTCGCAGTTGGCCCGGGCCGGATCCAGCTCCCCGCTGCCGACCTGGCCGCACGCCTCGTTCTGCTCGTTCCGCCGCGTCTGGGGATCGAAGAGCCCCTGAGCCATGGCCAGACCGATCTGGCCCCAATGCTCCAGGCCGCTGTCGATGTCGTCGACCCACGCCGCCAGGTAGGCGTCGATGGCGGCCTCGATGGCGGCCTCGACGAGGTTGGCGATCCCGGACGTGAACGCATCGAAGGTCTCGAACCCGAGCACGCCGAGGGCGATCGGGCACTCGATCAGGTCGGGCGGGAAGGAGCACTCGAACTCGACATCGGCGATCGCCTCCTTGAGGTCGTTGAAGTCGTCGATGATCTGCTGGATGTTCGAGTTGGTCCCCGCCTCGTCGGACAGGCTGTTGCGGAGGTTGTAGAAGAAGTCGATCAGCGGTCCCCTGTCGGCCGTGGGCTGCCCGGGAAGCTTCTGGGTGTAGTGGCCGGCGGCATCGACCCCACGGGCCACGAACACGTCGTAGATGAACTTGTCGGGGGGCGCGGCGTAGGCGATGCCGCGCGTGCTGTCGTCGCTGATGTCGGGGTTGCCGTCCTCGTTCAGCCCCGGAGCAACGTTGCGGTCGGGGTTGCCGTCGAATCCGGGCGTGGCGTCACCGATGTACCCCTCGACGATGATGTGCTTCACCGCGATCACGGCCTGCGCGGGATCGGAGAAGATCTCCGAAACCGCGGGGAACACCCCGCCGGAGAAGTCGTTCACCAGCGTGTGGGACCACATGTCACCGGCCGCGTGGGTGAGGAACCCGTAGGCGAAGGCCAGGATCTCGAGCTGCTCGTCGTCGGTGTAGGTGGGAGAGCCCTGGGCGGCCCAGGCGGACCCGAGGACGTGATCCAGCCACTGTCCGGTGTCCTTCGGGTGGATCACCGACTGACCCATGACCAGGTCGGGGAAGGCGTCGGGGCCGACGACACCGGCGTCGTACCACGCTCGCTTCTGGGACAGGGCCTGGACGAGGCGCGCCGGCACTGCGTACTCGCGCCCGAGGATCGTGACACTGCCGTTGTCGACGGCATCGGCGCGGGCGTTGTCGCCCGTGAAGGTGTGGGTGTACGGCTTCCACGCCCCTGCCGGTATCACCGTCATCACTCCGACAAACAGGAGTGTGACGAGGCCCAATGCACATGCCCGCTCTGCCCGTCGCACGACGCTCCGCTCCCTCTGCTGCGCTTTTTGAACTCGGCCCTCGCGGCACCCCCTCCGGGCCCGCACGCCTGTGATAAACGTAAAGGTCAGGCTCGGTTCAAACCACGGTGCTATCAGGCCTCTACAAATGGGGTGGTAGCACTAGGGAGCTGGCGTGCGGCGCAGCCCACGACGGTTTCTGCGGCCTCACAGTTCCTACGATGAGACCGGTATGACCGGCTCGGGGACGATCGTGGTCATCGAGGACGACAGGAACATCGCCGACCTGGTGGAGCTGTACCTGAGGCAGGACGGGTTCCGGGTCGTGCAGGCGGAGAACGGCGAGAAGGGCCTCGAGGCCGTGCGCAACCAGCGGCCGCGCCTGGTCGTCCTCGACGTGGGCCTCCCCGGGGCCATGGACGGGCTGGACGTGTGCCGGCGGCTGCGGGGAGACGACAACCGGGTGCCCATCCTCATGCTCACCGCACGCGACGGCGAAGTCGACCGGGTGCTGGGCCTGGAGCTCGGGGCCGACGACTACGTCACCAAGCCCTTCGCGCCCCGGGAGCTGGCGGCCCGGGTGAAGGCCATCCTCCGGCGCACCGAGGCCCCCCGGGAGGCACCCGACGTGATCGAGGCGGGAGGGGTGGAGGTCGACATCGGGCGCCGCGAGGCGCGCGTGGGCGGAGCGGTGGCACCCCTCGCCACCAAGGAGTTCGACCTCCTCCGGTACCTGGCCGAGAACGCCGGCCTGGCCCTGTCGCGCCAGCAGATCCTGGACGCGGTGTGGGGCGTGGGGTGGTTCGGCGACGAGCGAACGGTTGACGTCCACGTCCGCCAGTTGCGCAAGAAGCTGGGCGAGGCCCTCCCCCTGGCCACCGTGTGGGGCGTCGGCTACAGGCTGGGATGAGGCGCCGGATCACCCTCACCATGGTGGGGGTCGTGGCCGGAGCCCTGGTCCTGGCCAGCC
>JAIVIH010000329.1 GCA_020200615.1 Actinomycetota bacterium
CCGTGTAGCCAGTCCTGGGCGACGGCTCGACGGCGCCACCGGTGGCTACCAGACGCTCGAGGAGCCGACGGAGCACGCCGGCCACCACCGGGTCGCCCGGCCCGTGGTCGGTGGGCATGAGCGACAACTCGGCGTCGGCGTCCGGCTTGGGCGCCTCGCGCTGGGTGTGGAACGACATGAGCGGCAGGACGAGGGACACCGTGGCATTTCCGCCGAGGAAGCCGTAACGCTCGACCAGCACGACCTTGGCCCCTGCCTCGGCAGCTCCTATGGCTGCGCCCAGACCGGCCGGCCCGCCGCCCACCACCAGCACGTCGGCCTCTCCCGCCACCACGGCGTGACGGGGTGGGAGCGTTACCGAGTTGAGCCGGGAAGGTCGGGGCAGCGGCGGCATCAGGAGGTCGAGGTTTCCGCCTCGGCCGACGCCTTGTCGAGCAGGGCCAGGGCCGATGCTGACGTCTGCCGGGCCCGCTCCTGAAGAGACGGCACCCTCTCCCGGAGGACCTCCCGCAGGTCGTCCTGCGAGTCCCACAGCCGATCGAGCGCGGCCAGCAGGGGACCGGAATGTCGCTGGAGCGTCGATGGCGCCGGGAGGTCCAGAGCCTCGAACAGGCCGACGACCTTGGAGGCGTACGGCAGACCCAACACGGGGACGGCGGCGAGGGCCGCGAAGATCAGGAAGTGCAGCCTCATCCCCACGGCGAGCTCGAAGTGTTCCATCAGGCCCAGAAGCTGGCGCGGTCCATAGCGGCCCTGGAGAACGGTGGCTCGGGCGGGCTCGGCCATCTCCGCCATCACCCGGTGAGCATGGGCGACGTCGGCCCGCTCCATCGGCACGAACACGACATTGACGTCGAAGCGGTCGACCATGAAGTCGGCGGCATTGGCCAGCGTCTGGTGGTAGGGCGACTGCTCGAGACCGGGCGCCGCCCCACCCGGCTCCCGGACCGACATGCCGACCAGCCGCCGCTCCTTCGTCAGCCCCTCCCGTTCGAGCATCTCCTCGGTGAACGGCACCGGGGTCAGCAACAGGGCCGGGTCGGCGGTGACCTCGATCGTCCCTCGCACGCCGACCTCCTCGAGGAGCCTCTTGGTCTCCGCGTCACGGACGGTGACCGCTTCCATATGATCCAGCACTTCACGTACGACTAGTCGGTCCTCGCGTCCCCTCAGAGGGCCGGCCCCGATGGCGTAGGCCATCGTCGGGATGCCGCGCTCCTGCGCCAGCCGCACCTCTCGCACGTAGTTGTGCGCCTCGCCGTCGTACAGGATGCCCCCGCCGCCCAGAAGGAGGAGGTCGAGGCGCTCCACCTCGGGCACCACCTCGTCGCGCGTGGCATCCCGGACGGCGATTCCCTTTTCGACGTCGTGGTGCCGCTCGGTGTGCTGGGCGTCCCGGGAAAAGACGACGACGTCGACGTCGGGCACCAACCGGCCGAGCTCGTTGACGATGCTCGTGAGGATGGCCTCGTCGCCGACGTTCAGCCCCCCGTAGGACCCGGAGACCCCGATGGTCGTCACGGCTGCATCACGGCTGCATTCAGTCCCTGCGGGCCTCGGCCTCGGCCACTCGTGCCTTCACCCGGAGCAGGCGGTCGGGGCTCACCGAGATGGAGTCGATGCCCGCCTCGACCAGCATCTCCGCGAACTCGGGATGGTTGCTCGGCGCCTCGCCGCAGATCCCCACCTTCACGCCCGACCGGTGGGCCCGCTCGATGAGGTCACGGATGGATCGGGTGACGGCCTCGTTGGTCTCGTCGAAGAGGTGGGCCAGCGCAGACGAGTCTCGGTCGACCCCTAGGACCAGCTGGGTCAGGTCATTGCTGCCGATCGAGAACCCGTCGAAGCGGGCGGCGAACTCCTCGGCCAGGATCACGTTCGAGGGGATCTCACACATGACGAAGACCTCGAGGCCACCTGCGCCCCGGATGAGGCCCTCCTCGGCCAGGGTCTGCAGCACCCGGTCGGCTTCTTCGGGCGTCCGGCAGAAGGGGATCATCACCATGACGTTGTTAAGCCCGATCGCTTCGCGGACCCGCCGGATGGCCTGGCACTCGAGGGCGAAGCCGCCCCGGTAGTCGTCGCTGTAGTAGCGCGAGGCGCCCCGCCACCCGAGCATGGGGTTGGCCTCCTGCGGCTCGAACTGGCGGCCTCCGATGAGGTCGGCGTACTCGTTGGTCTTGAAGTCGCTCATGCGGACTATGACGGGGTCCGGGTAGTAAGCGGCCGCGATCCGGGCGATGCCCTCGGTCAGCCGGTCGACGAAGTACTCCTCGCGGCTCGCCGCCCCCTCGACCAGTTCCTCGATCTGGCGCCGGGCGGACTCGTCCTCCAGCTGTTCGAAGCGGGTGAGGGCCAACGGGTGCACCTTTATGGCGTTGCTGATCACGAACTCCATCCGAGCCAGCCCCACGCCGTCCGCCGGAAGGCGCCACCAGCGGAAAGCCGCAGCCGGCTCGGCCATGTTCACCATGAGCCTGGTGGTCGTTTCAGGGATGTCGTCGAGCGTCGTCTCCTCCACCTCGAACTCGAGCCTTCCCTCGTAGACGAAGCCGTCGTTGCCTTCGGCGCAGGAAACCGTGACCTCTTGGCCGTCACTCAAGAGCTTGGTGGCGTCGCCGGTGCCGACGATGGCCGGGAGTCCGAGCTCGCGGCTGACGATGGCCGCGTGCGCCGTCCGTCCGCCATGGTCGGTAACGACCGCGGCGGCCCGCCGCATGACCGGCACCCAATCCGGGTCGGTCATTTCCGTGACGATGACCCCGCGGTCCTCGAAGCGGTCGAAGTCCTCGGGCCCCTTGAGCACGAAGACCTCGCCTGCGCCGATCCGGTCGCCGACGGCGAGGCCACTGACGAGACGGTTGCCCTCCTCGATCAGGCGAAAGGTGGTGACGCTGGCCCCTTGACGGCGCGACTGCACCGTCTCAGGACGGGCCTGCACCACGAACAGCTCGTCGCTGTCGCCGTCCTTGGCCCACTCGACGTCCATGGGCCGCCCGTAGTGGTCCTCGATCAGGCAGCCCCACCTCGCCAGCTGCAGGACTTCTTCGTCGCTTAGGACCGGGGCCAGCCGCTCGCTCTCCGGCACGTCCACTTCGACGGTGGGCGAGTCTCCGTCTTCGGCATAGACGAGCTTCGCCCGCTTGTCACCGGGCGTCCGGCTCACGATGGGGACAAGCCCTTCACGATCCAGCAGCGGCTTGAACACGACGTACTCGTCCGGATCGACCTTGCCCTGGACTACGGTCTCGCCGAGACCCCAGGCCGCGCTGATCCCGACGACGCCCGGGAAGCCGCTCTCCGTGTCGATCGTGAAGAGGACCCCGGCGCCCGCTCGGTCGCTGCGGACCATCTTCTGCACGCCCACCGAAAGGGCCACGCCCAGTTGGTCGAAGCCTTTCTCCTGCCGGTAGGCGATGGCCCGGTCGGTGAAAAGGGAGGCGTAGCAGCGCTTGACCGATTCCAGCAGCCGTTCCTCGCCGACGACATTGAGGAAGCTCTCCTGCTGGCCGGCGAAGCTGGCGTCGGGGAGGTCCTCAGCGGTGGCACTGCTGCGGACGGCAACGTCAACCGCCTCGGAGCCGTACTTCTGGGAAAGGTCGCGGTAGGCCGCCCGGACCTCCTCCGCCATCTCGGGAGACAGCTCCCCCTCGAGCAACATGCGGCGCACGTCGTCGCCGACTTTGGCCGCCGAAGTGTCGTCGAGCTGGGTCAACCGCTCGCTCAGCCGCTCCTGGAGCTGATTGTGGGTCAGGAAGGCCCGGTAGGCATCGGCCGTGATGGCGAAGCCCTCGGGCACCCGCACCGACCGGTTCTTGAGGCCCCGGATCATCTCGCCCAGGGACGCGTTCTTCCCGCCCACTCTGTCGCTATCACTCGAGCCGAGGTCCTCGAGCCAAACGACGTGCGCCGACCGTTCGTTCATGGGTTGGCTCATGCTAGGTCGTGAGGGGCGAGTAGCTCGCGCTCGTCGACGTAGGTTGGAACGGGCTGCTGAGTGGAGGTGGTCGTGGCAAGCCCACTGCTGGAGACCAAGTTTCACGTTCCCAAGCGACGACGCCGTCTGGTGCCGCGTTCGAGATTGAGCGAACGCCTGAGCAATGGCGCGGAGGCGGCGTTGACC
>JAIVIH010000330.1 GCA_020200615.1 Actinomycetota bacterium
CCTTACAACCAGGGCCACGGCCAAAGCTGCACGCCGCAGATGATCGACGTCTTTCGGCTAAAGGTTCCTTGGGGCGAAAACCTCAACTGGTACACCCAGCCGCGCGAAGACCAGATCGAGTGGTTCGCTTGGGGGTCCTGGAAGTACGGGAGCGCCTACTCGGCCTGCCCGAATGCTGGGTACCAGACAATTCACACCACCGGACTCGCAAAGATGTGGCTGAGCGGCCACCCGGACTACGCCAACCACGGTTTGCAGCTGCGGGCTCGCAACGAGGCTGACCCCGAGGCGTTCAAGCTGTTCGTGGCCGGCGATCAACCCCAACGTCCCGTACTTCATGGTCAACTACATCACCCCGACGCTCAACTTCAGCGAAGACAAGGTTTACACGGGCGTCTACAACACGGCATTCGCGAGCGGTTCTGGCTTCAGGCCGAACGGCTCCCACGACCTCTACTTCAACAACCCGGATGGTTCTAAGCGTCTCCTGAAGACTGTCACCGCCGACGCCACTGGCGCCTTCGCACCGACCTCGCTGACCCTGAGCGCGGTCGGTCAGCCCTCGTCCCTGAGTTCGACCGGGTACCTTCATGCATTCGAACCGGGCCGAGGCACCGACCCCCTGTGGTGTGTATCGACCGATCCCACAACGGTTGTTCGGAGTGATCCAGAATGCCCCGAAACCGGCCAGCAACTGAATGCGCACCACAACCCGGGCGCGACAGTCGCCGCTTGCTTCGACGACACGTGGCCAGCGTGGATGGTGAATGCCTTCCGAGATGCGGACCTGCGGTGGAGACTGACCTCTTCTGGTAGCCCGAGGATCGAAACCGGCGGCTCGTGCGGCTTGGGCGACAGTTTCCGTCTTCGTTTCCGATCAACATCCGCGTGCGATGGCCAGGGCGTATGGTACGGATGCACGGCGCTGGCTCAAGACGGCACGGGTCTCATCACGGGCTTCATCCTCACGGTTAACAACCAGTATTGCCACGCTGATGACTTCGGTAATCGCACGAGCAACGCTGAGGAGTGCTTCGACATCCTCACGACGCTGGCTCACGAGCTGGGCCACGTTCGCGGACTTGAACATCGAACCGATCGGCCCGATTGCACCGTGCTCTTCTACCCCCAGTTGCCTCTTCCCTACAAGCACCGAAATCCGCTCGCTGGCGACTACAAGGCAATGGGAAGGATTTACGGTCTAGAGTAGCCTCGAGCGCCATGGGCTCCTACGGGATCGAGACGCGCAGCCTCGAGCAACTCTGGGACGAGGCCGAGACGGTCGCCTGGGTGGCCGTAGCAAAGGTTGGGCGTCCACGGTCGGTGACGCCACATGGCGGAGCACCAAGCCAAGACGAGTGGAACGCGCTATCGGGGATCACTCCAGCAGGCGTGATCTCTGTCACTCCTGTCTCCTATGAGGTACGGCAGAGCTTCAAAGGCGAGGTGACCCTATGTGAATGGTGGGTCGGTGGAGAGCTACAGCATCCTCCCGGCACGTTGAGGGTCAGCGCCGAATATGGCGGGTGGGTGCCGTCCCCAGGTACCGACCTCGTGCTGTTTCTTCGCGCAAGAACTACAGACTGGAGCGGTGGGCTCGTCGAGCCACCGCTTACATTCCGCCAACGCGTCGCCGTCTTTAGGCTGCTCGACACCGAGGCCGCTTATGTCCCCGGTGACGTGCGGGCGCCACCCGAACTTCACACACCACGCTACGACTGGGCGGAGTTCCTGTCGTCGCTACGGCGCCTAGCTTTCAACACGTAGCCGTCGGGCTGAGTTGCTGAACGGACGATCAGCCAGGCCGGCCCCGGCTTGCTGCGGCCCGCTGAACAAGCCGTCCCCTCGATCGAGGATCCGAGCAACGGGGGCGACGATCCGGCTCAGGCCGTTCAGGATCCTGCACCGATCCTGGTCACGGGCCAACGACAGAGGCGGCGCGGCCTGGGTGGCCGTGTTCACCTCGAACTCGAACGAGGACGATGGCCCGACGAGCTCACCCTCGGACGCCGGAAGAGTGGCGGTCACCACCCAGTCGGTGTCGGTTTCGGTTCCCGGCACGTACGACCGCGGCAGGACGCCTCGGTACCGGCCGCCGGCGTCGGTGGTCGTGTCCGCGACGTCATACTGGCTCCCGGTGCATACGGACGAGTCGGCCAGGCACCCCAGCCCCAGCGAAAACAGAGCGAACAGGATCCCCGCGAAACCGGGGTCATCGTTGCCCACGACGTTCACCGGAACGCCAACCGCGGGGTCGCCGTTTTGTCGCTCGACCACCCCCTCGACGTGGGCGTCCTGCGCGGCTGAAGACGTCTGGGCGCCGGCCGGGATAGCGGCCCACGTCACCGCGAACAGGAGTGCTCCTGCTACACCTATTCGCCGGCGGCTCACGACGACGGTCGCCGTCCCATCCGTCGAAGAGGTTCACCCTGCTGGTCGACGGGTTCCAGTCCGTCCGGCAGGACACGATGTCACCCAGCCACGGCCGGGCCGTCTCCAAGACGTCGGCCCAGGGCAGGTCGTCGGGAACGAGAACGCCCCGATCGGGATGGGCCAGCATCCAGCGCACGGCCCCGAGGATCGACGCCGCCACCTGCAGCGTGGTGGCGTTGTGGCCCGGCAGCAGCCGCCGGGACTCGTCGATGGTCAGGACCGTCCCCGTCCACCAGCCGTTGAGGCGGTGTCCGAGCAGCAGCACGCCCAGCTCGTCGTGACCGGAGACGATCTCGTGGTCCCGGAGGATGCGCTGGTCGGGCTGAAGGCGGAAGCGCCGCATCTCGAGCTCGTGAAGGGAGGCAATGGCCACGTCGGCCGGGCAGTAGGCGTAGTGGACGGTCGGCCGGTAGGCCGCCCCGCGGCCGTTCCACACGGTCAGCTGGTCCGAGATGGTGAACGCCTCGCCGTGGCGGACGACCATGCCCGTGATCTCGCCACTCGGGACCCACGACCGGACCCACGTCTTCATCCCCGGTCGGGCCAGGCAGATCTGGTTGCCCGGCCCCTCTGCATGGGTGAAGGCCCCTGCCGGCAGCGTCCGCTCATGGGTCCCCCAACCCATCTCGGCCGTGGCGATGCCTTCCTCGTAGAAGCCCTCGACGCTCCAGGTGTTGACGAACTCGTCCACCCGCTTGGGAATCGACGTGATCTGCGTGTCGCGCTCGGAGATGTGAATCGTGCGGACACCGAGAAGCTGGGCGAGGGTGTTGTAGGCGCCCTCCTCCCGCGCCTCTTCCAGAGAGGTGGCGAGCTCCGCCGCCGGATCCTCCCGGATGACCTCGGCCGCGATCTCGGTGAGGGCCTGCTTGGTGAAGTGCGAGACCAGGCCGGGGTTGGCCCCGTGCTCGACCACGGCCGTGGGACCGGGCCGGTCCCAAGCTGATTTCATCTCCCGCAGGCGCAGGTGACGGGCGTACAGGGTGCGGTCGACCGGGTGCCGGGCCGCTCCCCCCTCGTAGGGGTCCCAGACCTCGACCGACGTGTTCAGGTAGAGGACACCGTGGTCATGGCACCACGAGACGATGGTCGCCGTGTCGATGTTCCACGCCAGGTCGATGAGCAGATCGCCGGACCCGACGTGAGCGCCCAAGATCTCCGGGAGGTTCTCCCTGGTGACGGACGCCTGCTCGTACCGGACGCCGCGCTGAAGGCTGGTCCGGATGTGTTCTCTACCGTTCTCGGGGGCCATCACCGTGACCGTCCTCGGGTCGAGTGGGAGCTGGTCGAGAAGGAGCGGCAGGGTCGCCTGAGCCACCGAGCCACAGCCGAGAATGAGAACGCGACGACTGGGGACCATTCAGAACACCTCCGGTTGTTGTCCGCCGGCGACGCCGGCGAGCGAGAGAACAGAAGAACCAGGGATCGGGGAGCGCTGCCCGCGAAGGAACAGCGAGCCGGCCGTGGCCAGGCTGAGCAGGGAGACCCCCAGTCCGACGACGACGACGGCCGGTCGCAGGCCGGCCCCCCGCACGAGGATCGGCGCCACCCACGACCCGAGGAGGATGGCGGCCAGGAGCATCGACTCGATGACCCCGAACACCCCACCCACCAGGCGGTCGGGCAGGCTCCGTTGAAGCCAGCTCGTGGCCAGGACGTCGGTCACCATGCTGGCCCCGCCCGACACCGCCATGAGGCAGAACGCCGCCGGGCGGGAAGGCGCCGCCGCCAGCAGGGCGAACGTGGCCCCGGTCGCGACCACAGCCAGGACGTGGACCATGGGGGAACCGTCCCGGCCCGACAAGCGGCCGGTCAAGAGCAAGGCCGCGAAAGTGCCGGCTCCGAAGGCCAGGGTCAGCTCGCCGTAGCCGGCCTTCCCGGTGCCCAACAGGCTGGCCGTCACCGGGACGAGCAGGACCACGAAGAAGCCGTAGAGAAGGTTCCCGGCGACCAGGAGGACTACGGGCGCGGCCACCCGCGGTGACCGGGAGATGGCGTGGAACGCCTCCGCCAGCCGTCCGCCCAGGCCCCGGTTCCCGTCGTCCACCGGCCGCGACACCACCTCCGGGGCGTGGCGGTGGGCCGTTCGGGCGCAGGACCAGGCCCCACCGTGGCGACCGAAGCCGTGGCCGCCACCAGCTCCGCCGGTGGGACCAGGGTGCGCACGCCGGCCACCACGGCCGGATAGGCGGGAGTCCCGAGCGCGGCCACGGCCAGGACCAGGGCCAGTAGGGCGGGAGCAGGCAGGGGGATGGCGACCGCGGCGGCCAGGGCCAGGACCACGAAGGCACGGGCGGAGCTGGTCCTGGCCAGGAGAGCCATCCGGTCGGTGCGATCGGCCATGACCCCGGCCAGGCCCGAGAGCAGCAGGGGCGGCAGGAACTGCGCCGACGCCGCCGCCGCGACCCACGCCGTGGACCCTGTCGTCCGGTAGACGGCCACGCTCACCGCGGCCAGGCCGAGGGTTTGGCCTGTGGACGAGAGGGCGTGCCCGGCCAGCAGCCAGCGGAGGGCTGGGTTCCTCAGGACGCGAACCGGGGAGGACCCCCGGTCGCGGCGTTCACGCCGCAGCATCGCCGGTTTCGGGCAGGTAGTGCGCCCGCAGCGGCGCCAGCCCGTTGAACCCCACACTCGAGTAAGTGGTCGTGTAGGCGCCGGTCGACATCAGCTCGACCCGGTCTCCGGCGGTGAGGGCCAGGGGCAGCCGGTAGTCGGTCCGCTCGTAGAGCACGTCGGCGCTGTCGCACGTGGGCCCGGCGATGGCCACCGGCCCCGTGGGTTCCCCGTCATGAGGGGTGCGGATCCGGTACCGGATGGCTTCCTCCATCACCTCGGCCAGGCCGCCGAACATTCCGATGTCAAGGTAGACCCAACGCTGCCGGTCCTCCTCGGACTTTCGGCACACCAGGACCACCTCGGACTGCAACACGCCTGCGTCGGCGACGAGGTAACGACCGGGCTCGGCGATCACCTCGGGAAGGCGGGGGCCGAGGTGACGGTGCAGCGATCGGGCGATGGCCCGGCCGTACTCCTCGACCGGTGGCATGCGGTCGAGGTACTGACCCGGGAAGCCGCCCCCGATGTTGACCAGCGCCGGCTCCACGTCATGCCTACGCAGATCGGCGAACATGCGACCGACCAGGGAAAGGACGGGATCCCACGCCTGGACATCCCGCTGTTGCGAGCCGACGTGGAACGAGAACCCGACACGGAGACCGGCCCGGGATGCAGCTACGGCCAACCGGGCGGCGGTGCCGGGGTCGCACCCGAACTTACGCGACAGGGGCCAGTCGGCGCCGGCGCCGTCGGTGGTAACCCGGCAGAAGGCCGTGGAACCGGGGGCCGACTCGGCGATCTTGGCCAGCTCGGCGGCACTGTCGAAGGCGAACAGGCGGATTCCGCGCCGGTAGGCCTCGGCGATGTCCCGCTGCTTCTTGACCGTGTTCCCGTAGGAAATGTGTTCGGGACGGGCCCCGGCCTGAAGGCACAGCTCGATCTCCCCCGGGCTGGCCACGTCGAACCTCGATCCCATGCGGACCAGCAGGCGAAGAATCTCGTCGGCTGGGTTCGCCTTCACCGCGTAGTGGATGCTGGCCATGGGCAGGGCCGCGGCCAGGCGTCGGTAGCGCTCGACGACCACATCCAGATCGAGGACCACGAACGGGGTCGGAAGGCGGTTGCCGGCCAGGAACCGCTCGATCCTCGGAGTCGCTCTCAGCCTCTCCGGACGCCTCGGGCTTCGGTCCCGCCGGGACCAGCGCTCCCCGCCTGACGACGGCGCCGCGACGCGCTCCAACTCTGCCGTGCTTGCCGCCGTGCCCATTGTCCCCCCAGTCACCCGAACCTATGGGGGTGACCCTGACGGCTCGAGCCCCGCCTCGCCGTCTCAGCCCGCGCGTTCGCAGAGTGACGGGCGTCACGTTCTGGCCTTCTAGCGCGCTTGACCGACCCATTCGGGCGAGTCAGGCAGGTCTGCCACCGGCCGCTCGCGCCGCCGGAGGCGGCCAAGTCGGCTGGTGGCCGAAGGTCGCTAGGGATTCCGGAGCATGCCCCGCAGCTTCAGCCCCAACCAGGGCCGCCGTCCCCACGCCAGGAGCTGCCCCCGGGCGATGGCCGGCCACTGACTCGTCCGCCCCCAGGCCACCAGCATGAAGGCGACGGGGTCCACCGACAGGTGACAGTCGACCCGCCCGCCGGGGCCGTCGGTGATGGCGAAGTCGCCCCGATCGAAGTGGAAGTAGGCGCGGCCTCCGCCCCGGAGGCGGACTTCGAGGATGGCCCGCGTGTCCCCCGCCGCCTCCTGCTCGACCATGGCTCCCCCGAGGCTGTTCAGCGCCGGGAACACGAACCCGAGCAGGATCAACGTGGCGTGGGCTCGATCGATCGGCCACGGGGCTCCTTCGGCCTGGGCGATGTCGTAGCCGTGGACGACCAGCTCGTTGAGGGCCTGGCACACCAGGGTTGAGACGGGAAACTGGATACCGCCGATCAGCCAGGCGTGGGCCACCCCTTCGTCGGCGGCGCCGACGAGGGGAATGAACTCGGCCACCGTGGCTTCGATCCGGTCGGCCAGCTTCCCCAGGTCTCGCTCCGCCTCCCCCCCCACCAACGCTCCGCTCAGCTTGGGCAGGTCCCAGATGTCCTTGAGGATGGAACCTCCGCCCTTGGCCACCCCGCTGATGGCGTCGAGGGAGTGGGAGAGGTGCACGGCGACCTCGGTGAGGTCCCACTCCCCCAGGGCCGGCGCGTTCGGGCGGGTCACGTTCCGGAGCATGGACGTCACCGGGGCCACCATGGCTACCACCGCGGCCCGAGCAGCCGCAGCGTCAACCCCCGTGGTGGACGACACCGGCGGGGTCACGGCCAGGTCACCGGCCGGCTCACCCGAGCTCGTGGAAGTACGGGATGGGCGAGTTCAGTCGCATGTCGATGAACTGATCGTTCAGAGCAGAAACGAGGACGTCGTACTCGAGCCGGCTGGGGCGAGTGGCCCCGGCGAGGTAGCACTCCATCTGGGACAGCGTGGCCATCCCGCCGTTTCCGACGTACCGCATCCACAGGTCACTCACGCCCAGGCCGGCCCGTTCCCGACCGTTTTCGAGGATCGAACCCAAGTCCGACGCCTGAAAGCTCACGCCGGATCGTACCTCTCACCGCCGTCATCGACCGTAGGCTCCGCCCGTGATCCGGGCCACGTTCGAACTCGAACCTCCGGGCTCGGCGGAAGCCCTGGCCATCGAGGAGTCATCCGGCATAGAGGGGGGCCCGGACTTCGTGCGCGGCCGGGTCGTGTCCGACACCGGGGGCCGGGCCGTGATCGAGTTCCCGGACGCCAACTGGGGCGCCAACGTCCCCCTCCTCGTCTCGTCCCTCGTTGCCGGAGAGGCCTCGGAGACGGCTGCCTTCAGCCGGTGCCGGTTGGTCGACCTCGAACTGCCCACCGGCCTGCTCCCCGGTCCCGCTTTCGGCGCCGCGCCCGGAGTACGGGTCGGAGTGATCGTGAAGCCGTCCCTCGGTCTTTCTCCCACCGAGGTGGCCGCCGTCGTCGAGCAGGCAACGGGCGCCGGCGCCTGGCTGATCAAGGACGACGAGCTACTGGGCGACCCCGACTGGTGCCCCCTCGAGGATCGGGTCCGAGTTGTGGCTCATGTGCTACCGCCCGATACCGTCTACTGCGCCAACGTCACCGGCCCGTCTGCCTCTCTCATCGAGCGAGCCCGTCGAGCGGTGTCGCTCGGGGCCACAGGGGTGATGGTCAACGCTGTCGCCCAGGGTCTGGACAGCGTTCTGGCCCTCAGGCAGGCCGAGCTGGGCGTGCCCATCCTCGTCCACCGCGCCGGGTCGGGGCCGTGGTGCCGAAACCCCGATTTCGGCCTCACCGGGGCCGTCCTGACCCGCCTGTTCCGGTTGTGTGGCGCCGACTTCGTCATCGCCGGGGCCTTCGGAGGAAAGCTCTTCGAGACCCGGGACGAGGTGAGCGCCAACCTCGGGGCCGCCCGTGAGCCGCTTCCCGGCGTCCGGCCGTCGTGGGGGCTACTCGGAGGAGGGATCGGGCCCGACAACGCCACGGAACAAGCGGCTGCCGGCGGAGGCGACGGGCTGATCCTGCTGCTCGGGTCCCGGG
>JAIVIH010000331.1 GCA_020200615.1 Actinomycetota bacterium
GCCGCAGATGACGTCGTCGCCCTCAGTGCCGGAGGTGGCGACTCCCGGTGCGGCGTAGATGGTGCACAGCCGCTGCCAGTCGCAGCGCCCGTCGAAGTCGAAGGCGTTGAACGTGAGCCGAGTAACGCCGCTGCCGTCGGCCGCGTTCATCGACCACACCTCGTAGTTCGCCCCCGACGCGGAGAAGTTGGGGTCACCCGGGATGGGCCGCGAGTAGATGATCTTGGTCCCGTCCGGCGACCACGTCGGGATGGAGTCGTAACCGGCGCGGTTGGTGAGGTTGACCTGGTTGGTGCCGTCGCCGTTCATCTTGAACACTTCGTTGCCGCTTCCGGCGACGTTCTTGGCCCACGTGATCTGGCCGTCGGGCGACCAGTCGGGCGCGCTGTCGTTGACCGGATCGTTGGTCAACTTGACCAGGTTGTTGCCGAACGGGTCCATGGTCCAGATCTCGCTGTTGCCGCTCATGGTGCTCTGGAAGACGATCCTGGTGCCGTCGGGCGACCACCTCGGCCAGGATTCGCTGGACGGGAGGTTGGTGAGCCGGACCTGGTTGGTGCCGTCGGCGTCCATCTTGTAGATCTCGTTGTTCCCGTCGCGGTTGCTGGAGAACACGATCTGCGAGCCGTCCGGGTGGTAGCCCTTGGGGATGTCCTCGGGCCTGCCGTTGAGCACCAGCGGCGTCTTGTTGCTGCCGTCGGGGTTCATCAGGACGAGCTCGTAGGTGTCGTCTACGGCCTGGCCCACGAACTCGGTCTCGTAGAGGATCTGCTTGCCGTCGGCGGTGAAGAGCGGGTTGTAGTCGGTGATCGGGTTCTCGTCGGTGATGTTGGTCCGGCCGCTGCCGTCCGGGTTCATCACGTAGACCTCGAAGTCCACGACTCTCGTCGGCGGGTCGGTGGTGGGCAGGGTGCCACCGCACACGATCAGGCCGTTGAGGCCCTTGTGCGCCACCGCTTGGGCGGGGCCGTCGGAAATCAGGGTGGAGCCGAGGACGGCGACCGTTGCTGCGGCCACCTGGACGCGGCGGAATCGCCCTTGGGCGCGGAAATGCTTCATTGACAAAACTCCTCATCAGATGGCGATTCGGGCCGGGGCGCCAGCGACCGAAGCTTGGGCGCCCTTCACCCCTTCCCCAGCCCTCGCACCCCTACTTCTAGACCTGGAGTCTCCCAGTCCATCTAGATGTTCTCAATAGGTGCGTTTCGCATCTAATGGCCGTCTGCCGCAGGCCGATAGGCCGATCACGGTCGCCGCGCGGCAACATGACCTGGTGGAGCACCCCATCGCCGAGATCGCCGACCTGCTGCGCTACGAGCACGGAACCAAAGTCGAGGTCGACGAGCGAACCGTCAAACTGGTCGAGCCGGTCAACGGTGACCCGGGCCTGACCGTCCTTCGGGTGCTGGGACTCGGGCAGGCCGGGTCCCCGTTCGGCGTCGCCGCCCACGGGCCCAACGGCGTGGCTGCCGGGCTCTGGCGGAACCCGGAGCTGTACGTGGTCCGGTGGATCAAGGGCAAGCGCTGGGTCGTCGGGTACCGGCTGGCGGGGGCCTCCCGGTTGAGCGATTACGTGGCTTCGGAAGGCCGGGTGCCGACCCGCATGGAGACGGGCAACTGGTACGGCTCGGTTCCCGACACGGTCAGCGAGGCGTTCTTCGAGGCCGGCATCATCCTCGACGACCCGCCCTTTCCCGTTCCGGCGGCACCCCCCGAGCGGAGAACGGTGGTCGCTTCCCGAGGGACGGCCAAGCCCGTGACCCGTCAGCCTCGCTCAACTGGCACAACGGCGAACCGCAAGGCGGCTGCCTCCAAACCACCGGCCGCTCCCTCCACCCGCCTGTGCCCCGGGTGCCGGATGCACAAGCGGTTGAGCCAGTTCGTCGCCGGGTCCGACAGCTGTGTGGACTGCCGGTAGGGGAGACAGTCCAGATCAGATCAGCCCGAGGTCCCGCACCAGGTGCACGCACCAGTCCCACAGGCCGGCGATGGGTGAGACGCCTCCTGTCGGAGAGATCCGGGCCGGGCAACCCTGGGTGGCGTAGGTGGTCGGGACGTCGAGCAGCTTTCCCCCCCGGGGCCGGCCGCCGAGGGTCTCCTCGTTGCTGAAGTCGATGCGCCAGGGCTGGCCTTCGACGTCCTCGACCGCGAACTTGTCCGGGCTGAACCACCGCATGGCCTGGGGCCCGAGCGGCCCTCTGAGCGGGGTAGCGGGCGCGCTGAGCGACGAGGGGATGGGGGCGGGCCCCAGCAGGTCCTGGTAGGCGATGACCACGTGGTCGACGTTGAAGGCAGCCAGCCGGTTGGCCGGTCGCGCGCTCCGCAGCAGCACTTCGACCCGCTCGTCCGCCGTCAGGTCCGGATAGGCCCCGAGCATCCGCACCATGACCTCGGCCAGCTGGACGCACACGCCCGTACCGAAGTGAAGTCCGCCGTAGATGAAGGAGAAGCGGTCGCGCAACCGGGGCCGGGTCATGGGCCCCGCACCGACGCGGAACAGCTCCACGAGGCGGTCGAGCCGGTCGAGCTTCCAGCCCTCACCGGACGCGATCCAGTCCTTCATCTGCCCGTCGAGGTGCAACACCATGGTGTCGACGTACGCCTTGCCCAGCGCGTAGAAGCCGCCGATCGTCCCCTCGGTCACCGTCTCGGGCGAGTCCATCAGCATCCGGTAGTCGGTGTGCCCCGAGCGCACCAGCCCGAACGGAGGATGGTCGGCCCGGCGCTGGCGGGCGCGCTCCACCGTCGCCTCCGCCACCAGTGAGGAGATGGCGTACAGCTCGACCCGGAGCCCCTCCCGCACCCGCCGTCTGTCGTCCTCCGGGAGAGCGGTCAGCTCCTCGACGCTCGGAAGGTCGCCGAGGGCGGCTCGGCCGCTGGTCCGCAGCTCGCGGGCCTTGAGCACGACCCGGCTGCCCACGCTCTCGGCCACGCCCAGAAACTAGGCCCGCACGCCGCCTCCCGGGTCAAGGCCGCGCCTTGCTACGTTGACCACCCATGCCCGACCCGAAGCGAGACCGTCAGAAGGCCAGGCGTGACGCCCAGCGGGCCGCGGTGGCTAAAGCCCGACGCCGCGCTCAACGCCGTCGCCAGGCCCTCATCGTCGGGTTCAGCGCCCTGGTCGTCATCGCCCTGGTCGCCCTCGTGTCCTCCCTCACGGGCGACGACGGCGACGACCAGGAGGTGGTCAGCGGTTCGAGCACCACGACCGCCGTCCCCGCCACGGGATCAGCCTCGGGCAAGCCCTGTGTCCCCGTCGCCGACACCCCGCCGCCGGGCGCTCCCGCCGTCCCGGTGAAGACCGGACCTCCTCCTACCGCGCTGGTGAAAGAGGACCTCAAGGTCGGTGACGGCGCCGAGGTGTCACCCGGCGCCACCATCACCGTCCAGTACATCGGGGTGGCCTGCTCGACGGGGAAGATCTTCGACTCCTCCTACTCCCGCAACCAACCGGCGACGTTTCCCCTGAGCAACGTGATCAAGGGCTGGCAGGACGGCATCCCGGGCATGAAGGTGGGGGGGCAGCGCCTACTCGGCATCCCGGGGGCGCAGGCCTACGGCCCACAGGGGCGTCCGCCGTCCATCGCCCCTGACGAAGCCCTGTGGTTCGTCGTGGAGGTCACCGAGGTCAAGTCCGCCTAGACGGCTCGCGGGCGGCCGGCCTCAGTCGCCAGGCGAGGGTGGCTCCGGGCGGAGAGTCGGGAACAGGACGACGTCCCGGATGTTGGCCGCGTCGGCCAGGAGCATCACCAGGCGGTCCATGCCGATCCCCAGCCCGCCCGTCGGGGGCAGGCCGTAGTCCATGGCCCGCAGGTAGTCCTCGTCGAGGACCATGGCCTCCTCGTCGCCCGCCTCCTTCTGGCGGGCCTGCTCCTCGAACCGGGCGCGTTGCTCGTGCGGGTCGACCAGCTCGCTGAAGGCGTTGGCCAGCTCACGGCCGGCCACGATGGCCTCGAAGCGCTCGACCACACCCGGCTTCGTCCGGTGCTGGCGCGTCAGGGGCGACACCTCGGTCGGGTAGTCGCACACGAAGACCGGTTCCCACAGCTCGGCCTCGGTGGTCTTCTCGTAGATCTCCAGGACCAGCTTTCCCGGCCCCCACCCGTCCT
>JAIVIH010000081.1 GCA_020200615.1 Actinomycetota bacterium
GTAAGAAGGGGCCTCGGAAGCCGTTCTCCTCGGCGAACTGGCTGACCGTCCACCGGTCGGCCAGCTGGTCGTACAGGAGGATCGGATCTCCCCGTGTCTGGGTCTCGCACACACCTCCGAACCCGGCCCAGACGTCGCGCAACCTCTTGGGGAACCCCGGCGCCATCACCCCCGTCTTGCTGAACACGCCGATGGAACGATTCACGGCCTGGACGTAGTGATTGGGCCCCGCCTCGCCCGTGGGATCGGGAGGCAGGAAGGGGAATCCGTGCACAGCCTCGTTGTCCTGGTTGCTCACGCCCTCGAAGCTCTGGAGGGGAGGGGGCACGTCGCCGGCCAGCAGGGCCCTCGGCCTCGCACCGGACGCGGACGATGCCGCAGGGGCGGCCGGCATCGCACGCCGCGACGGCGCGCCGGCCTCACGCAGGGGACGAGACGTGTCGTTGTGCACCGACATGCGGACGGTCGGATTCGTGCTCTCGGGCACAGTGGACCCCTGGCGGGCCTCCGCTCCAACCCCGGGCAAGGCCGCAAATAGGGCACCCAGCAACGCGAGGAGCTTGAGGGCGCGGCGACCCCTGGTCGAGTGCTTGCCGCCTGCTATTCCCTGCCGCCCCATAATCGAGGCGTGACACTAGGCGGTGTCACAGGTGCCGTCAGACCACGGTGATCGTCGCCGGTGACGCCCCGTTCGTGTTGTCACCGACCCTGACCCAGCAGACAACCTTCGCTCCCGACGTGGCGTTGACGGGGATGACCCGGGTCACGGGGCCGATGTTCCCGTTGGCGTCGGAGTTGACCGCGCCGCCGAGGAACGTCGTCGACTGGTGGCAGGTGGCGGCGCTGGACGCCAGCTTCAGGCGATAGGAGGAGTTGGGCGAGGCCAGCCCAGATGCGCTGGTGGTGAACGAGTCGCCCGGCTCGAGAGTGGCCGGACTGGCGGTGGTCGTGGCCCCGCCGCCTGTGATCACGATCGTGTACGTCCTGGTAGCCGTGGTGGGCGAGGTCGGATCCCCGGGGAAACACGGCAGGCTCCCCGTGGCGAACGCCGGGCAGTCGGGAGGTGAGAGCCCGTTGGTGGCGGTCACCCTGAAGTTGTAGGAGCCTGGCGTGGTAGGCGTCCCCGAGAGCACGCCCGACGGGCTCAGGGTCAGGCCGGGAGGCAGGCCTCCGGTCGTCACGATGAACGTCGGGGACGGCGACACGTGGGTAGTCATGAGGAAGGCGAAGTTGTAGGGAGTGCCCACGGTTCCGTCCGGAGGCGCAGCCGCACTCAAGTTGGGCTGGACACGACCGGCAGCGTTGTTGCCCCAGCAGACCGCGGGTGGGCCGGTGGTGGGCATGGCGCAGCTGTGGAACGTCCCGGCGCTCACGTGGGTGTACGTCCCCTCGGGGGCGACCGTCTGGCCCTCGGCGTTACGTCCCCAGCAGGTGATGGTGTTGTCCGGGCGCAGGCCGCACACGTGACCGAAACCGGTGCTGATCTGGGTGAACGTGCCCGTGGGCACGGTCGGCTGGCCTGCGTTGTTCCTGCCCCAACAGACGACGGTGCCGTCGGTGCGGATCGCACAGACGGTGAAGTTGCCGCTGTTGACGGCTGTGTAGGTGCCCGCCGGCACGTTGAGCTGCCCGTCTATGTTCGAGCCCCAGCACAGGATCGTGCCGTTCGACCTCAGCCCGCACGCGTGGCGGATGCCGACGGTCAGCTGGGTGAAGGTCTCGGCCGTGGGTGTGTTCGCGACCTGGCCGGCGTCGTTTGCCCCCCAGCACACCGGGTTACCCGCCGTTGTCAGGGCGCACACGAAGTCGAGGCCGGCGGCCACGTGACTGAACGTTCCTGCCGGCACACCCGTGACCTTGCCAAAGTTGTTGTTGCCCCAGCAGACGACGGCATTGGCCGTGGTGATTCCGCATCCCGTGTTGTGGCCGGCGTTGACCTCCAGGAATGTCACGCCTGCGGGTGGGGTGGCGCTCGGGCCTTCGGAGGCGTTGTCGCCCCAGCAGGCGGCGGTCATGTCCGACCGAACACCGCAGGTCATGAACCCGCCGGCGCTGACGGACGGAACGGAAGGCGGAGCCGACGAGCCGAAGGCCGCAGCCGGTGAAGACGGAACGGTGAGAGCCAAAGCGGCCACCATGAGGGCCGCCGCAGAGACCGCGACACCCCGTCCCCGCCGTCTGGAGAAGTCCTGCCGATGCATCTTGCCTCCTTGGCGCGCCGCGGCAACTGATCCCGCGAAGGATAGAACGTCCCCGGAACTATGGAGCCGGCGCCCTCAAGCCAGCGGGGATCGGCGCCGATGAACCTTCCGATGGGGCGAATGACGAAGGCGCGGGCAAGTTTGATGGCGGTGCTGATCATGTCGTCGGTGGGTGCGGCCGCGGGCCCGGCCAAGGCCCAGCTGGTGGAGGTGCCGACCCAGGAACAGCCACGATCCACCTGGGTCCAGCCCGGGTCCGGGCCCCTCGACGGGCTAGGAACCTTCGTCTACGTCGAGGCACCGGCACCGGGCGCTACGCAGGGGTCGCTGCTCGGGTACGAGTACACCATCCAATTCGGCTTCGAGGACGGGTCGGACGGCGTGTTGGCCCTCGGCTCCCGGAACGGCCAAAAGGTCGCCGGCTTCGGGCTCATTCCGAGTCACTTGGTGGACACGGTGCCTTTCGACTGGCAGTTCGGCAAGATCTACTACCTCCTCACCTACCGCATCGCTCCCGACTAGTGGGCCGCATGGGTCTATGACTGGTCGGCGGCCACGTGGACCTACATCGCCCAGCAGACAGCGCCGGCGGGCACGGGCCGAATGCTTCCTTCTTCGACCACGGGTGTCGACTACGACGTCGTCGCCGGACTGACGCCGGCGGCCGATCCGCGAACCTGCGCCTTCTACCCCCAGGTCCATGCGGTCCTCTTCGCGCCGACGGGCTGGCGGGGAGCGGACATGACGCAGGCGAGCCTCAGCGGAAACACCGTCGCAGCGGGCGATTGCCCGAGTGTGACCGCGACGATCGCCGGCTGGCAATACTACGGCCTCGGCACCTCCGCCTCGGGCTGATCCGAGACCTCCCGGCAGTAGACGACTCCTCTCGGGGCCGGGCAACAGGCTATGAGTGGGCGCAATGAAGCGGATCCTGCAGGTCGTGATCGTCGGTCTCGGAGGCCTGCTGCTGGGAGTGCAACTCGTGCCCTACGGGCGGGACCACGACAATCCCCCGGTCGTACAGGACGCGCCCTGGAGCACCCTCGAGGGTCGCCGGCTCGCGGTCGCGGCCTGCTACGACTGTCACAGCAATGAGACCAAGTGGCCGTGGTACAGCCACGTGGCGCCGATGTCCTGGCTCGTCCAGCGCGACGTCGAAAACGGCCGCCGCGAGTTGAACTTTTCGAACTGGGACGGCGACAACGACTCCGACGACCTGGTCGAGGCCGTGGGCGACGGCTCCATGCCACCCAGGAACTACCGCCTCCTCCACCCTGACGCTCGACTGTCCGACGCCGAGAAGACCGCTCTCATCGGGGCGCTTCAGGCGCTGGCTGACGAAGGCGAGGACGAGGACCGCAGCGGAAGCAACCGCGGTCCTGGCTGAGCCCCTTCCGAAACACCATGTCGACGCCGCCCCCCGATCAGAACGGGAACCCGAAAGTGGACCGGCTCTCTCGTGCTCGCTCCGTGGTCCTGACGATCCTGAGCGTCGAAGTGGCGATCCTCGCTGTCACGGGAATCGCCCTGTTCTTCCTGTACCGGCCGTCAGCCAGTCAAGCTTGGAGCGATCTGGTGACCGAGACCAACGCCTGGGACGTGCGCCTGGCCTACGGTCTCCGACTCATCCACCGGGTCACTTCACAACTCGCTATACCGACGGCGATCGCCGCCGGTGTCCTCGTCGCCCTGCGGAACCAGGTCGGTGTCCCCCACTGGCATGGCCCTGCCACCGGCGCCGGAACTGCGATCACAACTCTGCTCGCATCCTTCACCGGGTTCCTGCTGCCGTGGGACCAGCTGGCGCTCTCGGCCGTCAGGGTCGGCTCTTCGATCCGGGGGTACCCTCCTCTCTTCGGCCCCGAAGTCCGCTTCGTGATCATGGGTGGCGTGGAGATCAGCGC
>JAIVIH010000082.1:0-2060 GCA_020200615.1 Actinomycetota bacterium
GTTGAGGAACCGGTCGAGGTACACCCGGAGGGCTCCGTGCACCACGCCCCGCACCAACTCCGGCGCCGGATGACGGCGGAGGGCTTGGTGCAGAGCGTTGGCCCCGGTGAACCCGTGGTGGACGACGTCCCAGTCGCCGAAGTCGTTCTGTACATGGAAGCGAGCGATGCGGAGTCCCGCGGCCAGGGCCAGAGCCCGGCCCAGCTGCTCGGGCGTGGCCCCGGCCACGATGGCGTCGCAGAGAGCGGCGACGACGGCCTCGGGATCGTCTTCGAGCAAGCTCCAGCCCAGGGCGCTGACCCCGGCCGGGTCTGAGAAGTCGCCCGTCCGGCTGGCGCCCTCGGCCAGGACGTCGGGCAGGCGCTGGTTGGTCCGCTCGACGAGGGCGGCCAGGTCGTGGGGATGCCGCCAGCGGCCACCTTCCTCCGAGCGAGACGCAGCCGCCGTCTGGTCGACGAGCGTGGGCAGCACGTCGGCAGCCGCCTCCCAGCCGAGGTGCTCTAGGAGCTCGAAGGCCTTGTTGGTGAAGTCGAGGGTGTGCCCGCCGTCGAGGAAGACGTGGTCGGTGGCGGCCGCCAACATCATCCGGGCCACGGTGGCCGCCGGCTGGCCGCTCTCGATGGCCGTCACCAGCACCCGCTCGGCGGCGTCGCCCGACCGGGTCTCGATGAACCGCCGGTACCACGACGTCAGCCGCTCGCCGGGAATGTCGCCCCGACCCAGGGAGGTCAACGGGAAGCGGGGCGGGCGGTTCCGGGTGTCCCGGGCGACGAAGGCCAGGCCGTGGACGAGCGCCAGCGGACGGTCCTCGGGATCGAGCGACGGGAGGAGGTTGGCCATCGCCGTCAGCACGGTGAGGCCGGAACCCCAGCCGTCGCGCCGGTTCGCGGTTCCGAACTCCACGCCGGCGCGGACGATCTGGGCCGGGGGGACACCTGCGTCGAACAGACCCATGACGGCCTTGGCCATGACCAGCGAGAGGCCTTGCTCCAGCCCTTCGCTCAGCCGCCGCTGGAGGTGCTCGACCTGTCCGTCGGGACTCTCGACCACCACGTACACGTCATCCCCGTCCACTTCGACGGGAAAGGGCCGGACGTCGTCGGCGAAGGGATCGAGGGTGCCGCCGGTGGCCAGATCGAAGCGGGCGTGGTGCCAGTGGCACGTGAGCAGCCCCTCTTCCACCGTCCCCCGGTGGAGCGGGAACCCCATGTGCGGGCAGCGGTCGTCGAGGGCGTAGGCGGTGCCGTCGCCGTTGCCTTCGCCTCCGTCCCAGAACACGCACACCGGTTGGTGCCCGGCCTTGACCACCAGCCGTCCTTCCCGCTGCAACTCTTCCAGGCTTCCGGCACGCACGCGCATGCCCCCGATGATGCCGCCTCGGTGGGACTTACGCGTCAGCCGGACGGTGAGCGGCGACCGCGCCCGTGCCACACCAGGCGGGCCCCCATCAGGGCGACCAAGGCGAGTCCGAGGATTCTCTCGGCGCCGCCGGAGACGGGAAGGGTCGGAACCGGCACGGTCGGGGCGGTGATCGTCGCATCGGGGGCCGTGGGCACGATAGTGGCGGGCACGGTCGTTGTCGTCGGGGCGGGCACGGTGGTCGTCGTAGCTGGGGCATTCACGTTTGGTCCCACGGCCTGGCACACGACCTGGCCGATGATCGCCTCGGCCGACTGGTCCTGGGGCAGGATGCCTCCCGGCCCTCCGGCGTATCGGGCATGGACGGCGTTGACCACGATGGTGGACGACCCCGGAACATCACTTCGCACCTGCTCGTTGAGGGTCACGGTCCCGAGCCCCTCGACCGGGATGACGGTGTTCGGCTCAGGGGTGCCCGACCCGAACGGTTGCCCGTTCAGCATGCCGCCCTGGATCACCGTGGCGCCCGTCGAACCGTCGGCTCCGGCCCGGCAGCTACTGGCGATGGAGGTTGCGGTAGCCAGCCCGGCTCCGGCGTTGACGGTCTGGACCAAGGTGCTGGCCTGGACGAACCCGGCGTGGTCGTCGCCGGCCACGTTCCCGGCGAAGGTCGACACCGTCAATGGTCCCGTCGAGAAGAT
>JAIVIH010000082.1:2086-6176 GCA_020200615.1 Actinomycetota bacterium
AGGCAGGCTGGTCCCCGGAGCCGCTCCGTTGAAGGGACCGAGTTCCGCGGGCGGGGACGTCTCGTCGGCCAACAGGGTGACGAGAGGTATCGGTGCGATCACGCCCAGGAACCCGGTGACGTTGGCGCCGAACGCACTCCCCTGGACGGTGTCGACATCGGCCCGAGCCGGGCTCTGAAGAAGGACCACGAGGCTGATGACGGTGAGCGGAGCGACGAACGCTCGCCGCCTGTATCTCCGTCCCCAACCACCGCCCGCTCGTGACATCCGCCCCGAGAGTACCCCCGCACCACACGGCGCGGCCGGTATCCGATCCCTAGAGGATCGTGAACGCCACCGGGCTGCTGTTGTCGTTCTCGCTCGGGCTGACCCAGCAGAGGTAACGAACCCCGGATGTGGCGTTGGTGGGGATTATCCGCGTGACCATGGGGATGTTCCGACTGGCGTCGGTGTTGGCCGTGCCGCCCATGAACGGACCGGCATGGGGGTTGGCGGCGCTGGCCGCCATCCGCAGGCGATAGGGCGAGTTGGCGGCACCCAGTCCGGTGGCGCCCACCTGGATCGCATCACCGGGCTCGGCCGACGTGGTGCTGACATTGGTCTGCGCCGACGTGGGTACGCACGCGAACGCGACGGCTTGCAGACCGAGAAGGGCGGCGAAGGCCGCAGCCGGAACGATGGCCATGTTTCGGCCGACCCGCCGAGACGCGATTGAGTCCATGTCTGCCTCCTCATCGGGGTTCATGCGTCCCCGCGGGCCGAGGGCCCATCCCCCGATTCTACCGGGGCCTGGTTCACGGGACCCGCCGGAGGCCGCTCAGGAAATCCCAGATCGTGCGGGTGGCGTCGACGGCCCCGTTGCTGGTGCCCAGCCCAGGAGCGAACCACGTGTGCCCGCCCCCTTCGATCGTCACCAGCTTCACCGCCGTCCCGTCCTGGCACCCGCTCCACGTGGACGTCGTGACGAGACCGTCGGTCTGCGTGGCGGCCGGGAGCGGGCAACGGTTGAGCTGCGCCCACCGGTCAGTCACGGCGCGTGTGGGAGGCGAGGGTTGGGTCGCTCCGCCGGCTGTGTCCCCTCCCTCGTAGGGGACGAGGGGATCGGCCGTGCCGTGGATCTCGATGACGGAGACCGGGCGCGACGGCTGGCAGGCGTCGACGACCATGGCCCCCGCCACCGAACCGACGCCTGCGATCCGGGCCGACAGGTCGCAGCCGAGCCGGTAGGCCATCATCCCGCCGGCGGAGACCCCCACCACGAAGACCCGGCTGGGATCGATTCTGTGCCGGGCCTGGACGTCGTCGATGACTCGGCCCAGGAAGGCGACGTCGTCGGGCCCGCTCGAAGCGCCGAGGAGGCAGCAGTAGCCGGCGTTCCAGGTCCGGCTGAGGCCGTCGGGGTAAGCCACGAGGAACTCACCCGTCTCCGCCACCCGGTCGAACTCGGTGGTCTGCACCATGCTCTCGGCCGTGTTCCCCACTCCGCCGAGCATCAGTACGAGGGGGACCGCCTGTCCCCGATCGACGGACGGCGGAGTGAAGAGGCGGTAGCTCCGGGAGACTCCGGCCATGTCCAGGTTCCGGTGCTGGACGGCCGGAGGCGGTGGCGGTTCGGTCGACGGTCCGGAGCTGCCACCGCAGGCTGCCAGCACAAAGAGGGCACAGGCCGCCAGCCGTGCGACGGCAGCCTTGCGGTGGCGGTTCGGTGCTCTCGGAGTCAGCAGCAGGATCTGACGCTAACGGGAGCGGGGCCCTCGTAGCAGCACTTCTCCACAGGACGGGTGCTACCACCCTTGAATGGCGTGGTGGCTACTGCCAAAGTGGCGACGAGGGATTCGAGTATCGGCGAAAGTCCCTAGAACCCGGCGCAAAGATGTAAGTGACTCGGCGCTGAACGGCGGAACAACCGAATGGCGGGCGAATAACACTGCCCGTGCGTTGCCAAGTCTCACCCACTGTTCATCCGGCAGAGCCTTCACCTTGGACCGGAGCACGCGCCAGCGGTCCGGAATCCTTCAATCCAACGCGCGCCCATTAGAGGAGAAGCTCATGACGGATTTGAATCTCGACTTCAGTCCTGCTCAGAGAACCCAGCTCGTAAACCTGATGCTGAACTACATCAACGACACCGTCGTGGCCGAGCATCCGACACTCGACCACTTCGACCGTCACCTGTTCACTCATCACGAGCAGTACATCGCCAAGATGGAGCTCTACCTGCGGGCCAACGGCGGCGGCCAGTTCGTGCCCCTGCCGACGTGGAACTCGGCCAACCCGATCCCCCCGGAGTTCAACGTCGTCAAGCCTCGGGCCGATGGTAGCCAGCGGCCCCCGTTGCAGAACCTGAACCCCAACGTGCCCAAGCCCCCGCAGTTCGGCGCCTCGCAGGTGGGCAGCTTCAGCAACGCCGACGACCTCGGCAACGCCATGAACGGCTGGCACGGAGGCGTCCACGGCGCCATCGGCGGGACCATGGGCAGCTTTGCCACCGCCTCCGCCGCGCCCATCTTCTGGTGCTGGCACAAGTTCGTGAACACGATCTACGAGGACTGGCTCAGGACCCAGGGCTGGACCCAGTTCATGATCCAGAGCCGCTTCGGAGCCCGGGGCAACTTCGAGCTTCTGGTGCCGCGACCGCGGGCCGGCGGGTTCTCCGCCTACTGGCGGAACAACGACGCCGCCGGCTTCCCTTGGAACGGCCCGGCCGCGTTCGGTGACAGCGTCGGTGACGCCCCGACGCAGATCGCGCTGATCCAGGGCAATTTCGGCGGGAACCTGGAAGCGGTGGCTCGCGTGGGAACTCGGCTGGCCCACTTCTGGAGAATCGCTTCTCCGCCGTGGACATGGCACGGTCCCTTCTTCTTCGCATCAGGCGTCTCCGGCAACCCGTCGTTCGTTCAGAGCCGGTTCGGAGCTCGCGGGAACTTCGAGCTCGTGGTTCCTCGGGCTGCGGGTGGGATCGCCCACTACTGGCGCAACAACGATCTCGCCGCCTTCCCCTGGAGCGGCGAGGCCGTGTTCGGCACGGAAGTGGGACGGGTCAACTCCGTCGCCATGATCCAGGGAAACTTCGGAGTGCCGGGGAACCTGGAGGTGGTGGCCCGCGTCGGGAGCCGTCTCGCCCACTTCTGGCGGCAATCCGGTCCCCCTTGGGCGTGGAGCGGGCCGAGGTGGTTCTTCGACGGCGCGGCCGGGGCTCCCGGTTTCATTCAGGGTCGGCACGGGACCCGTGGCAACTTCGAGCTGGTCACACCCCTGGCCGCGGGACGGATGGCGCACTTGTGGCGCAACAACGACGTCGGCTCGTTCCCTTGGAGCGGTCCGACGGTGTTCGGAAGCGGTAGGCCGGCGGCAGTGGCGTTGTTCCAGGGCAACTTCGGAAGCCCGGGCAACCTCGAAGTCGCCGCTTGGCGCGAGGGCCGCGCTGCGATCTACTGGCGGCAAGGTGGGCCGCCGTGGACGTGGAGCGGACCGACCGCGTTCGTTTAGACGAGTCCCCAGCCCAGTTGCACTGCCCCGGCCCACGGGGCAGTGCAACCGCGTCTTGGAGAAGGGAGGATCGGAACATGTCAGTCGCCACTGGTACCTCGGTTCTGGTTCCGGTCTACCGAGAGGGCGACACCCTCAGGCAGACCCTCCCTGCGATCCGAAAGGCGGCGGAGGGCATTCGGAGCGTGGAGATCCTGCTCCTGGTTCAAGGTCCCCAGGACCGATCCTCCTACCTCGCCCGGCAGGCATCCGACGGGGACCGCGTGCGGGTGCTCGAAATACCCCGGCCGGGGAAGTTCGCGGCCCTCAGCGCCGGCGCCGCCGCGGCAAGGATGCCCATCCTCCTCCTGGCCGATGCTGACAGCCGCCCGCCGGCGGAGGCGTTCGCCGCTCTCGTCGATCCGATCGCGGCCGGGACGGCGGACGTGTGCGCGGCGCGTCTGGTGCTTGCCTCGGCCGGTCCGCCCTCCACTCGATCAGTCGTAGACGAATGGTCGAGGGTCACGGTCGACGCATGGCACCTTCTCCGATGCCGCCGCTCCGACCTCCTCTGGGCCCTGCCGGGACCGCTTTACGCAATCAGGCGCGAGTTGTTCCCGGC
>JAIVIH010000083.1 GCA_020200615.1 Actinomycetota bacterium
ACCGAGATGTGGACGGCCGAGAGCCGCCCCCGCAGGTTGTCGGGGACCGAGAGGGCCAGGATGGTGCTGCGGAAGACGGCCGACACCACGTCGGCGGCGCCGGCCAGCGCCAGGAAGAACAGCCCCAGGGGCAGCCACGAGACGAGCCCGAAGGCGGCGATGGCCGCCCCCCAGAGGATCACGGCCACGATCACGGCCCAGCCCTGGCGCCGGACGTGGCTGACCCAGCCGGTCAGGAGGGCGCCGACGAGGGCGCCTGCCCCTGGCGCGGCGTACAGCAGGCCGACAGTGGTGGCTCCGCCGCCGTACAGGCCGGTCCCGAGGGCGGGGAAGAGGGCGCGGGGCATGCCGAAAACCATGGCGTTGATGTCGATCACGAAGGTGCTGACCAGCACCCGGCGGCCGCGGAGGTAGGACAACCCCTCACGGATGGAGGCGATGCCGGCCCGCGTGCCTCCGCCCTCGGGAGGCTGGGGACGGATGGCGGAAGTGGCGGCGATGGCCACGATCGAGGTGGCCGCGTCCAGCCAGTAGGCGGCGGCCAGGCTCACCTGGGCGATGACGATCCCGGCCAGAGCCGGCCCTGCAACCTGCCCGACGGTCAGCAGGACCTGGCTGAGGGAGGCGGCGGCCGAGAACTGCTCCCTCCGGACGAGGTTGGGCAGGATGGCGTTGCGGGTGGGCAGGTCGACGCCGTGGAGGCCGGCGGCGAGGGCGGCGCAGGCGAAGGCGGGCCACACGGCGGGCCGGCCCCTACCGGCGTTGACGGCGAGGGCAACGCTGGTGAGGCCGAGGAGGAGCTGGGTGACCAGCAGGAGCTTGCGGCGGTCGACGGCGTCGGCCACGGCTCCTCCGATGAGGGACATGGTGATCAAGGGCAGCAGGGACACCAGTCCGATCATCCCCACGGCCAGGGACGACCGGGTGAGCAGGAACACCTGGAAGGGGATGGCCACCACCGTGAGCTGGCTGCCCAGGTAGGCGATGGCCTGGCCGCTGAAGAGCAGCCGGTAGTCCCGCGACTCCCGAAGGGGCGAGGTGTCGACGAAGAGCCTCCGCCGGGCCGGGATCATCGCTGGCAGCGGGGGCACCAGTAGGCGACCCGCGCCTGCTCGCCCTGCCTGCGGGCCTGGATCCGGGCGCCGCAGCGGCGGCACGGTCGCCCCGCCCGCCCGTACACCCAGCGCTGGGCCCGAGCGGCGCCCTGAGGGGGTAGTTGCGCCTGCATAAGCCGGCTGCAGCTCGCCGAGGGGAAGGTCCGGAGGACAGGCGCGGGCTCGATGGCGGATCTCGTCGAGGTCGAGGGGGTCGACGAGGATGTCGGGGCCCAGGTTGATGAGCCCGGGGTGGACGGCTTCGACCCGGGGGGCGAGAAGCTCGACCACCGGCGCGTTGAAGCACACGGCCACGTGATCGCCGCAGGCCAGGGCCAGGCGCGCCTGGGTACGGGGGCGCCGCCAGTCCTCGTCCTTGCGGTAGACGTGCCAGGAGCCGGTCATGCGGAGGTGGCTGTGCAGCACCTGCCCCGAATCGAGCCGCACCAGCAGGTGCTTGCCCCGGGCCTCGACCACGTCCACCGTCTGTCCCACCAGCCGCCCGGCGGGCAGGCCTTCGACCGTGGTCGTGGCCCAGGTGACCTCACGCCCGGCCAGCCAGCGATTCAGGGTGGCGGCGGTGCGGAAGAGGGTGTCGCCCTCAGGCACGCGACGACGGACGAGGCGGGAGGGCGTCAGGCATAGCGCACCAGGCCCTTGGGCGACGGGACGAAGCCGGCGGCGCGCAGGGCGGGCTCCAGCTCCGGGTCGTAGCGCTCCACCGCCAGCCGGCGCAGCCGGCCCCGGTCGACGAGCGCCCCGAGGGCGGCGACGGCCTGCTCCTCCCAGGTGCCGTCCAGGGGGCGTAGGGCCAGCAGCCCCCGTCCGCCGCGCTCCAGGTACAGGGAGGGAAGCCCGTCGAGGAGGACGACGAACGCCCCCGCTACGCGCCGTGGGCCCGAGCGGCCCTCTGAGCGGGGTGACGGGCCCGAGCGGCCCTCTGAGCGGGGTGACGGGCCCGAGCGGCCCTCTGAGCGGGGTGACGGGCCCGAGCGGCCCTCTGAGCGGGGTGACGGGCGGTGGCCGTGATCTCCTCTGCGGGTAGGTCGGCGTCGACCAGCGACCACCGCCCTTGGGCGGTGGGCGGCCCGAGGACGGTGAGCGAGCCCATCCGCGGTCGCCGGGTGGCGCGGGACTTGGTTGCCACCGGCCGAGGCCCCCCTCCGACGAAGGCCCGAAGGGCGGCGAAGGAGTCGTTGGTGACCTCGCCCGCCCACACCAGGTCCCACAGGGCGTCGAGGGAGGCCTTGTCGTCGAGGCTGGCCAGCTCCCGAAAGAAGCAGGCCCCCCGGCGCTCGAGCACCTGACGCAAACGGTCGTGCTCGTCCGACGAGGGCCGGTCGCCGGCCGCGGCCACCGGTCGCAGGGCGGCGGCCTGGTCGCGCAGCAGCAGCACGACCCGCCCGTCGTCCCGGCCCAGCGGACCGGCGCCCAGCCAGACGACCTCCCCGGCGGCGGTCAGCTCGTCCAGCAAGCGGGGCGTGTAGTCGGTGATGCGGGAGGCGAGCACGTCCCGCTCGAGAACGGAGGCCGGGATGGGGACGCCCTGGAGCTGGGCCACCACCTCGACCAGGCGGTCGAGGCCGCGGCCGGCGTGGCCCCGTGGGTCGGTCACCGATGCGGCCCCGTGCCACGCAGGAAGGAAACGGGCCAGGGCCTGGGCGTCGACCGGCTCCACCTCCTTGCGGAGGACGGCAAGGGACCGCTGGCGGAGGCGGCGCAGGACCTCGGGGTCGCACCATTCTCTCTCTTCACCACCGGGCTTGAACGCGCCCCGCAGGAGCTGGCCGGTGTCCGTTCGGCGCGCCAGGACCGCTTCCACCGCCGCCGGGGGCAGGCCGAAGCGCGCTGCCGGCTCGGCCGTGACGAACGGGCCGTGCGTGCGGGCCCACCGGCCCAGGAGCGACTCGAGGGGATCGTCCACGGGTTCGAGGAAGGCGTCGGGCACGCCGGGCGGCGGTGACACGCCCAGGGCGTCCCGGTACCGGCCCGTGTCCTCGATGGCGATCAGCCGCGCTTCCCCGGCGATGCGGACCTCCACCACCCGCCGTTGGGCCACCAGCTCGGCGGCGAAGTCGTCCGTCGCCCGGGCCCGCAGCTCGCCGGTGGTCAGGTCGCCCAACCGGCGCAGAAGGTCGGCGGCGGCGTCGACGCTGCGGGCCCACCGGTCCTCGTCCAGGGCCTGGAGGTCGGCCTCGAGGTCGGCGAGGGCCTCGGGCGAGATGAGCTCGCGCAGCTCCTCCGTCCCCAACAGCTCGGCCAGGAGGCCTCGGTCGAGGGTGAGGGCCTGGGCCCGGCGCTCGGCCAGGGGCGCGTCGCCCTCGTAGAGGAAGCTGGCGACGTAGGCGAAGGCCAGGGACTGGGCGAAGGGGGACGGCCGGACGGTGTCGACCGACACCACCCTGACCGTGCGGGACCGGATGGAGCCCATGAGGTCGATCAGGGCGGGCAGGTCGAACACGTCCCGCAGGCACTCGCGGTACGTCTCCAGCAGGATGGGGAACGAGGCGTGGCGGGAGGCCACGGCTTGCAGGTCCGCTGCCCGCTGGCGCTGTTGCCACAACGGCGTGCGTGAGCCTGGCCGCCGGCGAGGAAGGAGCAGGGCCCGGGCCGCGTTCTCGCGGAAGCGGGCGGCGAAGAGGTTGCTGTTGGCCACCTCGCTCACGACCAGGTCCTCGACGTCTTCGGGGTCGAGGAGGATCGACTCCACCGGCGGAGCCTCGTCGGCCTCGGGGAGCCGTACGACGAAACCCTCGTCGCTCCACATGGTCTGCACTTCGAGCCCGAGGCGCTGGCGTACCCGGGCCTCGACGGCCAGGGCCCACGGGGCGTGCACCCGCCCGCCGAGGGGCGAGAGGACGCAGACCCGCCAGTCGCCGAGCTCGTCGCGGAAGCGCTGGACCACGATCTGGCGATCGGTGGGTAGGGCACCCGTGGCTTCCCGCTCCTCGGCCAGGTAAGCGCGGAGGTTGCTTACGGCGAGGGGGTCGAGGGAGCAGTCCTCGGCCAGCCGCTCGTCGGACCAGGTGTCGATCTCGCGCAGGAAGGCGCCGATTGCCCGCCCCAGCTCGGCGGGACGGCCCACGCCGTCGCCGTGCCAGAACGGCATCTTGCCCGGCTCGCCCGGCGCCGGCGTGACGAGCACCCGGTCGCGGGTGATGTCCTGGATACGCCACGTGGTGGCGCCCAGGACGAAGGTCTCGCCCGGGCGGCTCTCGTAGACGAACTCCTCGTCGATCTCGCCGACCCGGGTGCCCTGGGCGTTGGCCCCGCCGGGGGTGAACACCCCGTACAGGCCCCGGTCCGGGATGGTGCCGCCGGAGATGACGGCCAGCATCCGGGAGCCGGCCCGCGCCCGGAGCTTGCCCTCCACCCGGTCCCACACGATCCGGGGCCGCAGCTCGGCGAACTCGTCCGAGGGGTAGCGCCCGGCCAGCATGTCGAGCACGCCCTCGAGCAGGGACGTGGTGCAGTCGGCGAAGGGCTCGGCCCCCCGGATCACGGTGAAGACCTCGTCGACGGTCAGGTCGTCCATGGCCACCATGGCCACGATCTGCTGGGCCAGCACGTCGAGGGGATTGCGGGGGATGCGGGTCTCCTCGATCAGCCCGGCCCGCATCCTCTGGGCCACGACCGCGGCGACCACCAGGTCTCCCCGGAACTTGGGGAAGATCCGGCCCCTCGACGGCTCACCGACCTGGTGGCCGGCCCGGCCGATGCGCTGCAGCCCGCTGGCCACCGACGTGGGGGACTCGACCTGGATCACCAGGTCGATAGCGCCCATGTCGATGCCCAGCTCCAGGCTGCTGGTGGCGACCAGGGCGGGGAGCTTGCCCGCCTTGAGGGCGTCTTCGATCTCGAGGCGCTGCTCCCGGGCCACCGATCCGTGGTGGGCCCGGGTGAGGTCGACCCTCTCGCCCGTCTCGCCGCGCTCGGTGGCCAGGTCGTTGAGCCGGTTGGCCAGCCGTTCCGCCAGGCGGCGGGAGTTGACGAAGATGAGGGTGGACTGGTGCTGGTCGATGAGATCGAGCAGGACGGGGTGGATCGCCGGCCAGATGGAATGCCGGACCTCGGGGTCGCCGGCGGCGGGGCCGGACAGGATGGGGCCGTCGCCGGACGCGTCCGTCATGGGCCGCCCTAGCTCGGACATGTCCTCGACGGGGACGACCACCTGGAGGTCGAGGGGCTTGCGCACGCCGGCGTCGACCACGGTGACGGGACGGGGCTGCCATTCCCCGGCTCCGGTGGCGGTCCGCTCGCGGCCTCCCAGGAACCGGGCCACCACGTCGAGCGGGCGCTGCGTGGCCGACAGTCCGATCCGCTGGGGTGGGCGACGGGTGTGGCGCTCCAGCCGTTCGAGGGAGAGGGCGAGGTGGGCGCCACGCTTGGTGCCGGCCATGGTGTGGATCTCGTCCACGATCACGTGCTCCACCCCGGCGAGCACCTGGCGGGCGTTGGACGTGAGCATCAGGTAGAGCGATTCCGGGGTGGTGATGAGGATGTCGGGCGGGTGGCGGGCAATGTCCCGCCGATCGGCGGCGGGCGTGTCCCCGGTGCGGGTGGCGACCCGGATGTCGGGGGGAGCCACCCCCCTCCGCCCCGCCTCCAGGGCCATACCCGTCAGAGGGGCCCGGAGGTTGCGCTCGACGTCGTAGGTGAGGGCCTTCAGGGGCG
>JAIVIH010000332.1 GCA_020200615.1 Actinomycetota bacterium
TCGTGCGTTTGACCCTCAACCGCCAAGACCAGGTGGACGCGCCTGGGTCAACGAGCCTCCGGGCCCGAGCCATCGAAGTCGAAGTCCTTCCCGCTGCCGGTCTTCCCGGCATCACCTCCGCCCTCGACGTCATCGTCGGTGAGGTCCTCTGCGCCGCTCAGGGCCCCGACGTGCTGGTGAGCACCACGACCACCGCCCCCACGACCACCTCCACCAGCAGCACAACGGCCCCGACGACGAGCACCACCCTGCCGACCAGCAGTACCACCAGCCCGTCGACGAGCACCACCCTGCCGACCAGCAGCACCACCAGCCCGTCGACCAGCACCACCCTGCCGACCAGCAGCACCACCAGCCCGTCGACCAGCAGCACCACGACCCCACCGAGCAGCACCACGACCCCATCGAGCAGCACCACGACCCCATCGAGCAGCAGTACGACCACGCCGTCGAGCAGCACCTCGGTGCCGCCGAGCAGTACCACCACGCCGTCGTCGAGCACGAGCACCACGGACCCTGACGACCCTGGAGTGACGACCACTCGGCCCTCGGTTACGCCCACCACCGCAGGGCCGGGTCCGTCCACCACGGTGATCACCGTGGTGCCCCAGCAGCAGACGGTGCTGGCCAAGACGGGATCGACAGTTCGGCCGATGGTGGTGCTCTCCGGCCTGAGCCTGGTCCTGGGCGTGCTCCTCCTCCTCGGAAGCAGCCGCCCGGTCCCGGCCCGTGCCAGCGCCAGCGCCGGCACCTGGTCGAGCCCGGCGGTCACCCGGCCCGAGAAGTGGGGACCGATGGAGATCGGCCGAGCGCTGTGGGGCGCCTTCGCCGCCCTCCTGGCCAGTACGGCCAAGCTGTTCACCCGCCGCCGGCCACCACGGGGTCGAGGACGCTCGGGCTGACCTCCGAGTGACGTGATGTCAGGGTGAAGGAGGGCCGGCTACGCCGGCCCTCCTTCGCGAACGGGCAAGTCCGGGCGCTACTCCT
The DNA here is from genome assembly GCA_020200615.1 of Actinomycetota bacterium. The sequence continues at coordinate 988 of JAIVIH010000332.1, forward strand.
TGAACGAAAGCGAGAGGGCGAAGTCGTCCTCCTCGTCCATCCACCACCGCCCGAGGGCCAGGCCGGCCGCGGCCAGCTCGTCCTCTACCTGCCGCCTTCTGAACTTGGCGCTGATCTCGGTCCGCATGGCCTCCCGCTCGACGAAGTCGACGTCGAGGTCGAGGGCGGCGACGGTCACGCGCTGATCGACGTCGGAGCGCAAGTGCATCTCGATCCACTCGGATTCTTCGTCGAAGCGGGCGACGTGGGTGTACCGGTGGGGTGCGAAGTTCGCCTCGAGCTCCCGGTTGACCACGCTCAGGACGTTGCGGTTGAACTCCGCCGTCACTCCTCCCGGATCGTCGTAGGCGGCCACCAGGCGCGCCGGGTGCTTCACGAGGTCGGTCCCGAGAAGCAGGCTGTCACCCACATCCATCCCTGCTGACAGGGCGGCGAGGAACTCGGCCCGAGCCTTGGGCTCGAAGTTTCCGATCGTGCTCCCCAGGAAGGCGATCAGCCTCCGCCCACCCTCGGGCAAGGTGTGCAGGTGGTGGTCGAAGTCGCCCACGATGGCTCGAACCTCGACGTCGGGGTACTCCTCGGCCAGCGAGTCGGCTGCGGCCCGCAGCGTCGCCTCACTCACGTCGAAGGGGATGAACCGCCGGAGTAGGCGTCGCTCGCAGAAGGCGTCCAGCAGAAGGCGGGTCTTCTCGGAGGTCCCGGACCCCAGCTCGACGATCGTGTCCGCTCCCGTGAACGGGGCGATCACGTGGCGGTACTCGTCGAGGATCCACCGCTCGGCCCTGGTCAGGTAGTACTCGGGCAGGCGGGTGATGGAGTCGAACAGCTCTGATCCGCGATCGTCGTAGAACCACTTCGGCGGAAGGTCCTTGGGCTCCGCCGTCAGCGCGGCCCGCACGTCGCTCTCGAGGGCGGAGCGAAGGTCGTCGGCCGTGAGGTGAACCTCCACGGCGGGCTTGATGACCGGCATCACGCGTCCCGGGCGCAGCGGAAGCCGGCGAAGATCTGCCGGCGGCTCGGGACGTCCCAGTTGCGGAAGGTCGTGCGAACCGCGGTCGCGTGAGTGGCCCACGACCCGCCCCGCAGCACCTTGTATCCCGACCCGAAGAAGGCTTCCGAGTACTCCCGGTACGGGAAAGACCGGAAACCGGGGTAAGCGTCGAACTCCGAGGCCGTCCACTCCCAGACGTCACCGACCATCTGGTGGCAGCCGGACACGGCAACGCCCCGGGGGTAGGCGCCGATGGGAGCGGGCCGGAAGTGCCGCTGACCGAGGTTGGCCTCCGCTTCGGTACCGGACACAGGGGACGTGTCGCCCCACGGAAAGAGGCGCTTCCGGCCGTCGGACCCCCACGACGCCGCCTTCTCCCACTCGGCCTCGGTTGGGAGGCGCCTGCCTGCCCAGCGGGCATAGGCGTCGGCCTCGTACCAACAGACGTGCTGCACGGGCTCGTTCAGGGGAACGGGCTCCTGCCACCCGAAGCGCACCCGGGACCACGATCCGTCGGTCTCCCGGCGCCAGAACTGGGGATGCTCGGCGCCGGTCTCGCCTCGCCAGTCCAACCCCTCGGGCGTCCACCAGCGGTCGTGGCGGTACCCACCGTCTCCCATAAAGTCGAGGAACTGCCCATTGGTGACGGGGGCGGTGTCCATCCAGAAGGCGGGGACGTCCACCTCGTGGGCCGGCCGCTCGTTGTCGTACGCCCAAGGGTCGTCGTCGGTGCCCATCGTGAACGGCCCACCGGGTACGAGAACCTCACGGCTCGGGAGCACCTCCCCGCCGGGGGGCGGCGGGGCCACCGGGTGGTACGCCTCGTCCTCCATGAGCTGAAGCGTGGCCAGCATCGTCTCGTCGTGCTGGTGCTCGTGCTGGATGACCATGCCGTACACGCGACCGCCGGCGAGAAGGGGAGCGTCCTCAGCCAGCTCCAGGCGCTCGAGGGTATCCAGCACCCGACCCCGCACCTCGGTGAGATACCGGCGGGCCCGGTCGGGAGGCAGGAGCGGGAGCGCAGGACGGTTCTTGCGGGGGTGACGGAAGGCGTCGTACAGCGGATCGAGCGACGCATCGATGGGGGGTACCCCGGTGATCGCCCGCAGGAGCCACAGCTCCTCGTAGTTGCCCACATGGGCCAGGTCCCAGGCCAGCGGCGACATGATGGGGGAGATCTGGCGCAGCAGGTCGTGGTCCGAGAGGGGCGCGAGGAGCTCCAGCGACCGCCGCCGGGCCGAATCGAGCTCGCCAGCCACCAATTCCTTGACGTCCACGGAGTCGGCAGTGTACGGGCAAACTCGCTGGCGCCACCGTCCACCCCGTGGCACGATCCGACCCATGACCGACACCGAACGCCGCAGCCGGGACGTCACCGACGGCTTCGAGCGGGCGCCGGCGCGGGCCATGCTGCGCGCAATAGGCATGACCGACGACGACTGGTCCAAGCCCCAGGTCGGTGTGGCCAGCAGCTGGAACGAGGTCACCCCCTGCAACATGCCTCTCGACCGGCTGGCGAAGCGGGCCAAGGAAGGCGTCCGGGACGCCGGGGGATTTCCCATCGAGTTCGTCACCATCGCCATTTCTGACGGGATCTCCATGGGTCACGAGGGCATGCGGGCATCCCTCGTGAGCCGCGAGATCATCGCCGACTCCGTCGAGTGCGTCATGCACGCCGAACGCATGGATGCCCTGGTCACCTTCGCCGGGTGCGACAAGTCGCTGCCGGGCATGCTCATGGCCGCCGCCCGGCTCAACGTGCCCAGCGTCTTCCTGTACGGCGGAACCATCCTTCCCGGCCGGGGTGCGCACGGGGAAGCGCTCGACATAGTCAGCGTGTTCGAAGCCGTCGGGGCCCACGCCGCCGGCTCTCTTTCCGCTGACGAGTTGGCCCTGATCGAGCGCAACGCCTGCCCGACGGTGGGGGCGTGCGCGGGGATGTTCACGGCCAACACCATGGCCTCGGTGGCCGAGGCGCTGGGGATGAGCCTGCCCGGGTCGTCTTCCGCTCCGGCGGTCGATCGCCGTCGCGACGACCTCGCCTACGCCAGCGGCCAGGCCGTGCTCAACCTGTTCGAGGCGGGAA
>JAIVIH010000084.1 GCA_020200615.1 Actinomycetota bacterium
GGCCAGCGTCGTAGACGGATGCTCGGCGGGATCGGGAGGAGGAGCGGGGCGGGCTTCGACCTGCGACACGGTCAGGACCCCGCGCCTATCACGGTCGAGGCGACCGTGCGGTCGCCAACGCTCGGGAAGTAGTCAGTCAACATCGTTCGCCCCTGCCTCTTCCTTCCACTACTCCGCTCCGGCTACACCTGTTCGGCGCGACTCGACCCTGCTGGTCAAGGGTGCACTGCTGCCGGAACGACTGCGACGGGACCGTCCATACCCGTCGACGGGTACTTCCGCCGAGCCCCTAACCACTCATGCAGGCTAGATCTCTTTTGGCTCTCATGGTCAGCGGCCGCCGCCGCCCCCTCCGTCAGGCTCTAGCCCCACTCCTCACCGAGCATCGCCTCCAGACGCTCCTTGCGGCGAGGGCGTTCGGCCTTGGGCGTCTGCTTGGCCCGGCAACGACCGGAAAGGCTGTGCAGCCACAGGGCGTTGGTTTCGTCGTCGTCGGCTTCGGCGACGACGCGTGCGTAACACTCCGAACAGCGGATGATGGTCCTGGGCATCGGATTCCTGTTGCTACAACCTCGACGATCGGTGAGCCTTGCCCCATAAAGGATACGCCCCCGAAGGCGCAAAGTTGCGGCAGTTTCACGATGCCCGCTCGACCAATTTGCGGACCAGGCTCTCCTCCAGGTCGCTGGGAAGAGGCTGTTCGCCCTGGACGAAGGCGGTGGAGATCTCGACCCTGCCCTTGCGCACGAAGACCTGGTCGACCACGAGGGTTGCGCCCGCGGCGACCGCTGGAGCGGCCACCGTCATGCGGAAGCTCACCGTGTCGTCGCCGACGTGGGGAAACTCTGAGCGCTCGAGGGTGAGGAGCTCGAACGGAGGCCCACCCGGCGGGGTCTGGCCTCTCAGCTCCGCCTGAAGCCGGTCGCGAAGGCAGGGAAGGGCCTTTTCGGTGAGCAGGACGGCCAGATCTTCCCGGGCGATGGCCTCGGTCCGCATGACCTGGGCCGAGGAGTTGGCCCTCGTGAACTCCCCGGTACTGAAGTTGTCGGAGTCAGCGATCGCCGTCCGGAGCTCGGCCGCCGGCGGACGGCCCATGCAGGCGGAGAACCTGAGGTCGTCGGGCGAGTCGGGTCTGCGCAGGGCGGCGGGATCGCGTTCCCACCCGGGAGGGAAGTCCGACAAGCGCCAGTTGGCCGCCTGAGCCGTCTCCTCGTCGGCGTCGGTGCTGGAGGAGCCGCTGTCGTCCCCTCCGCCGCCGCAGGCCGGCAGGACCAGGCTCAGGCCGAGAAGGACCAACCGGGCGCACCGTTTCATCTCGTCCCTCAGCCTCGCGCCCCGCCCGTGAAGTTCCATGAGCGAAGGTGGACGCTGGGAGCGAAGAACTGCAGCTCCCCGGCCAGGCGGCCGTCGTTCCCGATGCCGAGCACGTTGCCGGGGGCGAGGGCCTCGGCGTAGGACTGGGTGAAGCGCAGGTTCCGGACGCCGCTCGTCACCCGGCCGTTCTCGATCAGGAACGTGCCGTTTCGGGTGAGGCCGGTGACCACCTGGGTCTTGGGATCGAGGATCCGCGTGTACCAGAACTCGGTGATCAGAAGGCCCCGTTCCACGGAGGCGATGAGGTCGTCTGGGGTCCGGCTTCCGGGCTCCAGGAAGACATTGGTGGGGATGGGGCCGGCGATCTCGCCCCCGGGCACGGCGTGGCCCGTGCTATTCCGGCCCGCCAGCGCGGCCGTGCGCCGGTCGTAGGCCAGAGCCAGGGACACGCCCGACCGGACCAGGTCGAGCCTCCGGCGGGGGGTGCCCTCGGCGTCGAGGGGGTAGCCGAGGGCGCGGGGGTCGTTGGCATCGTCGAAGATCGTGACCGACGGGTCGAACTGGGTCTCCCCCAAGCGGACGAACGACTGGCCCTCGGCGTGGTGCTTGGCGTTGAAGCCCTGGCCGGTGAGGAAGTCGAGCATGTCGACCACGCAGGCCGGCTCCAGCACGACCTCCCAGCTCCCGGGCTCGACCTCGACGGCGGTGTCTCCCCGGCGGGCCTTGTCAGCCGCCCGCCGTCCGGCGGCGGCGCCGTCGATCTCGGAGATCCGCGGGGCGATCTGCTGGCCGCTGCCGTCGGCGCCCGCCGTGCGGTGGATGCCCTCCACGACGGCCCGGCTGGACGGGGCCCACAGGCGCTGGCCGGCGGAGTTGGCGAAGGCGACGTCCCAGCCACCGGTCTCGCAGTACCCGGCCGCCTCCAGGCCCGGGCCCTCGGCCACGAACGACCCCACAACCTCGGCCCGGGTGTCGGGCGCAGCCAGCATGGTCGCCTCGTCGAAGCGGGTCGGGTCGGGAACAGGTGCGGGGACGGGCGGCGCCAGGCCGGGCCAGTGAGGGTCCGGAGAACGCAGCTCGGCGGCCTCCAGGGCCCGCTCGACCAGGGAGTTCAGCCCCGTGGCCAGGCGCGACGTGCTCGTGGTGGCCTGGCGGCCGTCGACCACGACCTTCAGACGGGCCCACTGGCCGCTCTCGGCCACGTTCTGGTGGATGTGGGAGTTGGCGAAGCGGGTCAAACCCGAGCGACCGGAGGTGACCGTGACCTCGGCCTCGGCCCTGTCGCCCACGAGGGCCAGCACCTTGTCGCACGTGCCGAGCAGATCCTCGCCGTGCGTGGGTCCGGCCGCGGTCATCGACCCCGCACGCCGACCCGAACGCCCCGGAACCGGGCGGGAACCGCAGGATGACCGGTGTGGCCGATCTGCATGGGCTGGCCCTTGCCGCAGTTCGGGGTGCCCCAGAAGATCCACTCGTCACGACCGCCCACCATGTCCATTGAGTCCCAGAACTGGGGGGTGATCCCGGTGTAGGTCGGGTTGCGGACGAGACGGCCGATCTTTCCGTTCTTTATCTCGTACCCCGCTTCGCAGCCGAACTGGAAGTTGAGCCGCTTGTCGTCGATGGACCACGACCGGTTGGTCTCCATGTACACGCCGTCGTCGGTGGCAGCCACCATCTCCTCGAACGACGAGGCGCCGGGCAGGAGGCCCACGTTGGTCATCCGCACCATGGGCAGGCGGCTCCACCCCTCGGCCCGCACCATCCCGCCGGGAGGGAGGCCGGTGACGTGAGCCGAGTCCCGCCCCGAGAGGACCCCGACCCAGACCCCGTCGCGCACGATGTCGACCCGCTGGGCGGGGGTGCCCTCGTCGTCGTAGCCGAAGGAGCCGAGGGCCCCGGGCAGGGTGGCGTCGGCGGTGATGTTCATCAGATCGGACCCGTACCTGAACGTCCCCAGTTGGGAGAGGTCGAGGAACGAGGTGCCGGCGAAGGCGGCCTCCCACCCGAGGATCCGATCGAGCTCGATGGCGTGACCCACCGACTCGTGCACCTGCAGGGCCAGCTGCTCGCTTCCCAGGATGAGGTCGGTGACGCCCGTGGGACACTCAGGAGCGCTGAGGAGGGCCACGGCCTCTTCGGCCACCCGGTGAGCGTTCCCGGCCAGGTCGGTCTCCCGCACCAACTCGTACCCGGCGGTGCCGTAGTACCCGCCGATGCCCCCGTAGGAGCGGCGCTGGGTCTCATGCTCCCCTACCGCGGTGGCGCTCATGCTGGCGCCCGTTTCGACCAGGTGCTGGAAGATGCGGTGGCCCTGGCTCGACACGAACCACTTCTGGGTGTCCCACGCCTGGAGGTGGGCCTCCCCCACGCTCACCCCCTCGACCTCGTGCATGGCGAAGGTGGCGTCGACCAGGAGGTCACCCTTCTCGGCCAGGGAGATGTCGGCCGGGTGCTCGAGCCAGCCTGAGGTCCACTCAGCCGTGGTGACAGGGACGTCGGCCAGCTCCAGCGGAGGCCCCGGCACCCGGGTGGAGGCCTTGGCGATGGCGGCAGCGTCGTACCCCGCCTGGCGGGCGGTGGCCTCGGAGGGCTCGGCCACGGCGAAGAAGCCCCACGACGAGCCGATGAGGGCCCGTACCCCTACACCGCCCGACTCGCTCTGGTGCAGGCCTTCCAGCTCACCGTTCCGGGCGTGTAGGGACTCGCTGTTGGCCAGGCCGAAACGAGCATCGGCGTAAGC
>JAIVIH010000085.1 GCA_020200615.1 Actinomycetota bacterium
ACCGTGAAGAGCCGAATCCGGTCGGGCCTGCGCCGCATGCGCGGCGAGCTGGCAGATGCTGGAATGGGGGCGTGATGGCTCGCGATCTGGACCATCCCGAAGTGCTCGAACTGCTCGGTGCCTACGCCCTGCACGCCGTCGATGGCGACGAGAAAGAGGCCGTCGAGGCCCACCTGGAGAGCTGCACGCCCTGCCGGGGAGAAGTGGCCGAGCATCAGGAGGTCGCCGCCTTCCTCGCCTCCGGCTGGCTGCCGGCGCCGGAGGGCCTCTGGGACCGCATCGCCAGCTCGCTGGAGGAGAGCCCGCCGCCGATGCGGATGCCTCCCGTGGTTTCCCTCGACGACGAGCGCCGCCGCCGGAGGCCGTGGTCGACCGTCACCCGGGCCGCGGCCGCCGTCGGGGTGGCCGCCTCCGTGGCCGTCGTCGGGCTGGTCGGCGTCAAGGTCATCAGCACCAGCGATCAGGTCGATCGCGTCGCCACGGCTCTGCACGGGGAGGAGCTGGCCCAGGCGGCCAACGCCGCCGCCGCCCGCCCGGATGCACGGACCGTGGCCATGCGCTCACCCGATGGCCTTCACTCGGCCGAAGCGGTGGTCCTGTCGGACGGAACCGGCTACCTACTCCGGACCAACCTGCCCACGCTCCCTCCGGAACGCACCTACCAGCTGTGGGCCGTGGTCGGGGCCAACAAGATCTCGGTTGGCGTTCTCGGTCGCATACCCGGACCGGCGGCCTTCCGGGCTGCTGCCGATGTCTCAGCCTTTGCCATCACCGAGGAGGAGGCCGGCGGAGTCGTGGTGTCGCAGAAGCAGCCGTCCGTCGTGGGGACGATGGCTTAGCGAGGGGTCACCGCGAATCGGGATCCTCACTGGTCGATCGTCAACGACAGCGCTCCCGGCGGCATGCGCAGGAGCTTGCGGCGGGCGCTGTAGACGTGGGCGCTCACCGTCCGGGGGCTGATGTAGAGCGCTTGTCCGATCTCTCCCCGGGTGAGTCCTAGAGCGGTGAGCCGGAGCGCTTCCCGCTCCCGATCAGAGACCTTCGGCAGCGGCCGGTCGAGCTTGGGGGGCTCGGCGATTGGCACAGTCGCGAGGTCCGGGATCAGCTCCGGGGGCGTGGGCTCGTGGCTCGCCGTACCTCGACGTCTGTCGCACCAAGCCCCAACGCCTTCGAGCCCAGGTCCGTCTCAGCGCCGACGTCTCCGGCGGCTTCGAGCGCACGGTGACGCTGGCCCAGCCGGAGGCGGTCTGCGCCACGGTCGAGGAATGGCTGGCCGAGATGTTGCGCGACGTAGACGGCTCGGCGGAACCGCCCGCTCCCTAGAAGTCCGACGGAGCCGGGGTTCGCTGGGCGTCCCGCAGAACCCGGTACCCGATCAAGGTGGCCCCGGCCCGGAGCGCCAGGGCACCCAGGCTCCCTGGTCCGGTGACGACGTCGAGATCGTCGACCCTGGCCGCCCAATCCGGCGCCAGCGATCGGAGCTCGGAAGTGTCGGCCGCGGGGTGGAGGTGGACCTCGGTGACGCCGGGAGTCAGGTCGAGCAGGGCCCGCTCGATGGCCCGGCGGCTACCCACGTTCCGCACCCTGACGCACCGGTCCGGAAACAGCACCCCCTCCTCGGTGGCCAGCTTCCGGAAGGGAAAGCCGACGGCTCGCTCGGTGGAAGCGTCGCCCAGGCGGATGGGCAGCTGGAACTCCACGGCCAGCTCCAGGTACACGTCGAAGAACTCGGGCCTGAGCTCCAAGGCGCCCAGGTGGGAGTCGAGGTGGCTGACGTCGAACCCCCAGTAGATCGCCCGTTCCAACTGCGCTCGGCACTCCTTGCGCACCTCGTCCACGTCGGCGTGGTCCCAGATGTCCTGCAGCGTGCGAGGAAAGCCGCCGTCGCCGTCGAGCAGCGAGGGCGCGTGGGTGATCGGCCCCCACCGGTACAGGTCGTGCTCCGCGTTCAGGGTGAGGTGGACCCCGACGTCCTCACCCCGGTACCGGGCGGCCGCCTCACGGGCCCAGGGGCACGGCACCATCAGGCTGGCGCTGGTGGCTGAGCCTTCCCGAAGCGCCTGGTAGATGCCGACGTTGGCCGCGTGGCTCGACCCGAGGTCGTCGCAGTTGACGATCAGAAGCCGGGCGTCGGGACCGTGGCCGAGCCGCTCGGCGAGGGAGCCCACGCGGCTGACGCTACTGCGTCGCGGCCCGCTGGGAGCCGGACCGGGACCGCCGGAGCGTCACGTGTTCCCCGGCGCGGCGAAGGCCAGGCAGGCATTGTGGCCGCCGAATCCGAACGACGTGGTGAGCGCCACCTCGGGACGCGCCGCCCGGCCCACGTGGGGCACGTAGTCCAGGTCGCACTCCGGGTCGGGGTCGTCCAGGTTGATGGTCGGAGGGAGGAAGCCCTCGTGGATGGCGAGCACGGCCACCAACGCCTCGAGGGCGCCGGCCGCCCCCATCAGGTGGCCGGTCATCGACTTGGTGGAGGACAGCGGGACCAGCGGTGCGTGAGGGCCCAGGACGGCGTGCATGGCCCGCGTCTCGGCGACGTCGTTGAGGGGCGTCGCGGTGCCGTGGGCGTTCACGTAGCCCACGGCGACGGGCTCGAGGCCCGCCCGGGCCAGCGCCCGCTCGATGCACCGCCGGGCGCCGGACCCCTGGACCTCGGGCTGGGTCACGTGCCCGGCGTCGGCCGTCGCTCCGTAGCCCACCAGCTCGGCGTAGACGTGGGCGCCACGCTCCCGGGCGTGCTCCCACTCCTCCAGAACCAGGACGGCGGACCCTTCGGCGGCGACGAACCCGTCGCGGTCCCGATCGAAAGGCCTGGACGCTCGCTCCGGATCGTCGTTCCGCCTCGACAGGGCGCCGATGATGCAGAACGAGGCCATGCCGACACCGGTGATGGCCCCCTCCGTACCGCCGGCGAGGGCGGCCACCGCGTCACCCCGGCGGATCTGCTCGGCGGCCTCGCCGATGGCGTGGGCCCCGGAGGCGCACGCGCTGACGATGGCGAAGTTGGGGCCTTGGGCCCCGACGTCGGTGGCGATCATGCCCGCAGGCATGTCGACCAGCATCGAGGTCGCCGTGAACGGCGACACCCGCTTGTACCCCCGATCGCGGTAGGCGAGGGACGCCCGCTCGGTGAACTCGATCCCGCCCACGCCCGAGGCCATGATCACGGCCACGTCCTCGGCGATGGGGCCGATGTCCAAGGCGCTGTCGGCGAGCGCCTCCCGAGCGGCGACCATGCCCAGCTGGATGGCCCGGCTGGTGCGGCGGGCCTCGGCCACGCCGAAGGTGGCTGTGGGGTCGAAGCCCTTCACTTCGCCGGCGATCCGGGACGGAAGGTCCGAGGCGTCGAACCGGGTGATGGGAGCGATGCCGCTGCGGCCCTCGCACAACGCCGTCCACGTGGTCCGTCGATCGTTCCCTACGGGACTGATGCAACCCAGGCCGGTGACGGCCACGCGGCGCCGTCCGGAGGGGGGAAGGTCAGGCGCCTGGTTCACGGGATGACGCGCCGGCCCGGCTCAGGACGAGCGCCGCGTTCTGCCCTCCGAAGCCGGCGGCGTTGACCAGCGCATGGCCCAGGCGGCGCGCCTGCGCCTCATCCCGGACGTGGTCGAGAGGACCGCAGGCGGGGTCGGGATCAGCCAGGTTACGGGTGGGAGGAACGAGCTGGTCACGCAGACACGAGGCGGCCACCAGGACCCCGAAGGCCCCCGCCGCACCAAGCCCGTGTCCGAGAGCGCCCTTGGGCGCGGTGACGGCGAACCCGGGGCGGCTGCCGAAGACGGTGCGCAGCCCGTGCCCCTCGGCCTCGTCACCCAGGGCGGTGGCGGTGGCGTGGGCGACCAGGAGGTCGATGTCCTCCGGCGAAAGGCCCGCGTCGGCCAGGGCCCGGGCCAGGGCTGAAGCCGTTCCCCGGCCCTGGGGGTGGGGGGTGGTCAGGTGGTGGGCGTCGGCCGAGCGTCCGCCGCCCGCCACCACGGCGATCACCTCGGCCCCGCGGGCTGTAGCCTGATCCAGCGGCTCCAGGACGAACATGGCCGCACCCTCAC
>JAIVIH010000333.1 GCA_020200615.1 Actinomycetota bacterium
GCAGGGGCGAGCCGAAGCCGAGAAGGCGGTCACCGACGCCCAGGAGCGCTACCGGCCCTCCGCCTGACCGGCGCAGCCCTGCCTCAGGGCGCATCGGTATCAGCAGCGACGATACGGTAGGCCTATGGCTGACCCTCGCGTCCTCTCCCTGGTGCTGGCCGGCGGGGAGGGAAAGCGGCTCGCACCGCTGACGGCCGACCGGGCCAAGCCTGCGGTGCCGTTCGCCGGTCACTACCGGCTCGTCGACTTCGTTCTGTCCAACCTGGCCAACGGCGGCTACCTCAAGATCGTCGTCCTCACCCAGTACAAGAGCCACAGCCTCGACCTGCACATCTCCCGCACGTGGCGGCTGTCGACCCTTCTCGGGAGCTTCGTGAGCCCCGTCCCCGCCCAGATGCGCCGCGGTCCGCACTGGTTCTCCGGATCGGCCGACGCCATCTACCAGAATCTCAAGCTGATCGCCGACGAGCGGCCGGAGTACATCTGCGTGTTCGGCGCCGACCACATCTACCGGATGGACCCCCGCCAGATGGTTCAACAGCACATCGACTCTCGTGCGGGAGTCACCGTGGCCGGGGTGCGGGTCCCCATCGAGCAGGCGAGCCAGACCGGTGTCATCGAGCCGGGAGAGGGCACGTCGATGCGGAGCTTCAAGGAGAAGCCCGACGACCCCGCCGGGATACCCGACGATCCCGACCACGCCTTCGCGTCCATGGGCAACTACGTGTTCACCGCCGACACACTGTCCGAAGCCGTGGCCATCGACGCCAAGGACGAGAACTCGAAGCACGACGTCGGCGGCGATTTGATCCCGATGCTGGTGAAGGAGGGCGTAGCGCACGTCCACGACTTCACCAGCAACCAGGTCCCGGGCGAGACCGAAGACGAGCACGGCTACTGGCGCGACGTGGGGACGCTCGACGCCTACTACGAGGCGCACATGGACCTGGTGTCACCCCAACCGAACTTCAACCTCTACAACGGCAGCTGGCCGATCTACACATCCGGCCCGCCCCTGCCGCCGGCCAAGTTCGTCTTCGAGGGCGTCGAGGGCACGGGGCAGGTGCTCAACTCGATGGTTTGCTCGGGGGCGATCGTGACGGGGGCGACCGTGCGGGGCTCGATCATCTCACCGGGCGTCGTCATTCATCCCGAGGCGAGCGTGGAGGAGTCGGTCCTGTTGCACGACGTCGTGGTGGGCCGGGGCGCAGTGATTCGAAACGCCATCATCGACAAGAACGTGGACGTGCCGCCGGGCACCACCATCGGCGTCGACCGGGACGCCGACTGCGATCGTTTCACTCTATCCGACAACGGGATCGTGGTGATCGGCAAGGACGAGAAGATCCCGACCGACGGCAAAGACGGGGGGTAGGAATGTCCGACAAGCAGATGAACGTTCTGCGGGCAGGCGGCGGCGGCGGAGCGGGCGACAGTCCGCTCCGCCCCATCATGCTGGCCATCGCCGGCGACAGCGGGACCGGGAAGACGACCGTCACCTCGGGGCTGGCGGCGGCTCTGGGCGAGGAGCGGATCACGTCGGTGGGGGCCGACGACTACCACCGTTACGACCGTGAAGAACGCAAGGAGCTCCCGTTCACGCCGCTTCACCCCAAGTGCAACTACATCGACATCATGGAGCAGCACCTGCAGCACCTCGCGATGGGGCACCCCATCCTGAAGCCTGTCTACAACCACGACACAGGCAAGCTGGAACGGCCCGAGTACGTCCAGCCCCGCGATTTCGTCATCGTCGAGGGGCTGCTCCCCCTCCACACCAAGATGGCGCGGGCCTGCTTCGACATCACCGTCTACCTCGACCCGCCGGAAGAGATCCGCATCGCCTGGAAGCTGGCGCGGGACACCAAGAAACGGGGCTACACGGAAGACGAGGTCCGCGAGGACCTGAAGAAGCGGGAGCCCGAATCCGAAGAGTTCATCCGCCCTCAGCGCGCCTACGCCGACATCGTCGTGAAGTTCGCGCCCATCGAGGAGCGGGGAGAAACGGCCGACGATCCCCTAAGCGCCACGCTCCTTCTCCGGCCGACGATCAGCCACCCCGAGATGTCCAAGATCCTCGGCGACGACACCCGTGAGGCCATGCATCTCACGCTCATCCGGGACAAGGACGAGAAGCCCGTCGACGCCGTCCACATCCACTCCTACGCCGACCCCGAGGTGACCAAGAAGGTGGAGCAGTCCATCTGGGACGAGTTGGGTGTCGACGCCCCCTTGCCCGAATCGCTCGGACTTCTCAACTCCGACTCGGACACCCGGGACGAGCCGCTGGCTCTGACCCAGCTGATCCTGCTCTACCACATGATCCAGGCCCGGGAGGCCCTGACCACGGACACCTCCGCCCGGAGCGAATAGCAAGGTGGCCGGCGGAGAGGACGAGGTGGGGCGGGAGCCCCTTATCCTGGTGTCCAACCGCGGCCCGGTGGAGTACGCCCGAGACGGCGACGAGCGCAAGGTCAAGCCCGGCCACGGAGGGCTGGTGACGGCACTGGCCGGGCTGGCCGCTCACCTCGAGGACGCGGTGTGGGTGTGCGTGGCCCTGAGCGATGAGGACGTGGCCGTTTCCCGGGAGCACGACGGCAAGGCCTTCGAGCCCGACGGCGACGGCGCCGACGTGAGCGTCCGCATGGTCGAGCTGGACCCGGAAACCCAGCGCAAGTTCTACGCCGTCATCGCCAATCCTCTGCTGTGGTTCGTCCAGCACTACCTGTGGGACCTCGGTCGCACGCCGGAGATCACCCGTCACGAGATCGACGCCTTCGACAACGGCTATGTCCCGGCCAACGCCCGCCTGGCCGAGGCGGTGGCCGAGGAAGTGGAGGCCCGGGGCGGGCGGGCCACGGTGATGGTGCAGGACTACCACCTCTACCTCCTTCCGGAACAGGTGCGGGACCGCTGCCCCGAGGTGTTCCTGCACCACTTCGTGCACATCCCATGGCCCCATCCCGACGCATGGCGCGTGCTTCCGCCGACGATGCGGGAAGCGGTGTTCAAGGGTTCCCTCGGCAACGACATCGTCGCCTTCCACTCGCGGCGGTACGCCCGCAACTTCCTCCTCGGATGCGAGGAGCTTCTCGGCCTGCAGGTGGACATGGAGCAGCTGACCGTCGACGTCGACGGCCGGACGGTGCGGGCTCGCTACTACCCGATCTCGGTGGACCCCGATCAGCTCGAAAAGACGGCCGCTTCGTCGGCCGTGGTCAACCACGAGGAGCAGCTGGCCGAGAAGAGGCGCGACCACCTCATCCTCCGAGCCGACCGTGCCGACCCCAGCAAGAACATCCTGCGGGGGTTCAGGGCCTTCGACATCCTGCTCGACGACCACCCCGAGCTGGCTGAGCGGGTGACGTTCCTGGCCCTCGAGCAGCCCAGCCGCGAGGACGTCGCTCAGTACGTCGACTACCTGGAGGAGATCCAGCGGCTCGTGGCCGAGATCAACGACAAGCACGCTACGAAGAGTTGGAAGCCGATCGAGCTCAGCCTGGAGGGTGACTTCGACGAGGTGGTGGCCGCTTACAAGTCGTTCGACGTGCTCGTCGTCAACGCCGTCTCCGACGGGATGAACCTCGTGGCCAAGGAGGGCGCCCTGGTCAACCGCCAGGACGGGGTGCTGGCCCTCTCGGAGAACGCGGGGGCCTACGAGGAGCTGGGCGAGTTCGCGGTGACGTTGCACCCCTTCGACGTGCAGCAGCAGGCCGACGCCATGTACGCCGCCCTAACCATGGACGCCGAGGACCGCCGGAGGCGTTTGGCCGGAGCCGCCGCCCAGGTGCGGGAGAACGACGTGGCCAAATGGCTGCGCGACCAGCTACGTGACATCCGGGAGCTGCGGGAGTCCGACAACTAGCTCAAGCTGCGCAGTGAGCTGCCGATAGAAGAAGTGGCGGCGCGTGTGCCGTCATGACGGACCGGGGGCCCAGGGTGAGGACGTCAGGGCGCCCGATGACTGTCCTCGCGGTCGCCCTGGTAGTGGCGTCGTTCGTCGTCCTCGAGCCCATTGCGCTGCCGTCCAGCCGCGCAGCCGCGGGAG
>JAIVIH010000334.1 GCA_020200615.1 Actinomycetota bacterium
GGATCGACGCCCACGGCGGCGAACACGTTGGGATCGACCATCCCGCAGCCCCCGAGCTCGATCCACCCCGACTGGGAGCACACCCGGCAGCCCTGGCCCTCGCAGAAGATGCAGGTGACCTCGAACTCGGCCGAAGGCTCGGTGAAGGGGAAGAAGGACGGGCGCAGCCGGGAGTGGATGTTGGGCCCGAAGTAGGCCCCGGTGAAGGCCTCGATGGTCCCCGCCAGGTCGCCGAAGGTAATCCCCCGGTCGACGACCAGGCCCTCGATCTGGTGGAACACGGGCAGGTGGCGGGCGTCAGGGGTGTCGCGCCGGTAACAGCGACCGGGCATCACCACGTGGATGGGCGGTGGCTGCGATTCCATGACCCGGATCTGCACGGGCGACGTGTGGGTGCGGAGCACGGTGGACTCGGGCGCCCCCAGACGGACGTAGAGCGTGTCCCACATGCTCCGGGCGGGATGGCCGGGAGGCATGTTGAGGGCTTCGAAGTTGTACCAGTCGGTCTCGACCTCGGGACCCTCGGCCACCCGGTACCCCATGGCCACGAAGACGTCCTCCAACTCCTCGCGCGTCTGGGTGACGAGGTGGAGGTGCCCGCGGTCGGGGCCTCCCGACACCTCGGTGAGGTCGAGCCGCTCCTCCTCCAGTCTGCGCCCCCGCTCGGCCGCCTCGAGCGCGGCCCGGCGGGCGTCGAGGGCGGCCTGCAGGCGCTGACGGGCGTCGTTGACGGCCCGCCCCGCCTCGCGCCGTTCCTCCACCGGCAGCGAGCCCAGCTGCTGCTTGGCTGCGGCCCACGCCGAACGGCGTCCCAGGATCTCCTGCTCGACGACGGCCAGTGCTTCCACGGAATCGGCGGCGCCCACCCGCGCCAGTCCCGCGTCCACCCACGACCCTATGTCCACGCCATCCTCGACCGATGTCACGTCAGCTCCTCGGGCGTGACCGTAGGCAACGTGAAGCGGAACGTCGAACCCTTTCCCACCTCGGAGTCCACGTTCAGCCGCCCACCGTGCGCCTCCACCAGGCCGCGGCTGATCCACAACCCCAGGCCGGAGCCGGTGGGACGGGTCTCGGCCCGGCGGAAGAACTTGGTGAAGACCCGCGGGAGGTCGGAGGCGGGTATGCCGTCGCCCCGGTCGCTCACCGACACCCACGGCCACATCCAGCTTGGGCTCGATCATCCGCACCTTGTCCGTCACCACCGCCACCAGGCTCGGGACGTCCACCAGCTGGGGACGCAGCACCAGCCGTCCGCTTTCGAGCCGGCTGATGTCGAGCAGCTCGGTGACCAGCCGGGTCACCCGGTCGGCGTCGTGATGGACCTGCTCGAGCATCATGCGCTTCTGCTCGTCGCCCAGGCGCTCCCACCGGTTGAGGAGGAGGCTGGTGTAGCCCTTGACCGACGTCAGCGGCGCCCGGAGCTCGTGGCTCACGGTGGAGATGACCTCGATGCCCTCGGCCGGGGCCCGGCGGCGGGCTCCGTCCCGGAGGACGAGAACCGCACCCTGGAGCCGTCCGTCGGCGTCCCGCTGGTACCGGGCCGTGACCATGGCCGTGAACTCCCGGCCCCCCGCTCCCCGCAACCGGATGCGCTGCTCGGGGATGCGCAC
The DNA here is from genome assembly GCA_020200615.1 of Actinomycetota bacterium. The sequence goes on from JAIVIH010000334.1 coordinate 1,614, forward strand.
GACCGACCGGAGCTGGGCCGAGGGGTGCCACCCGTTCACCCACAGGCGCTGCCCGTCGACCCTCCGGGGCTCCAGCACCTCGTCGATGAGGTGGCCCACCAGGTCCTCCCGCCGGTATCCGGTGAGGGTGGCCGCGGCCCGGTTCACCTCCGTCAGCCGCCGGTCGACGTCCAGGTGGAGGACGGCGTCCGGCAGGAGGTCAGCGTCGATCACGGTCGCGACCTCGCTGACGGGCGGCCTCGAAGCACAGGACGGCGGCGGCCATTCCTACGTTCAGAGACTCGGCCCGGCCCACCATGAGGATGCTCACCCGCTCGTCGAGCCCCGCGGCGACAGCTTCTGGCAGCCCGTGGGCCTCGTTCCCCAGGACGAGGGCGACGTCGCCGGCGAGGTCCACCTCGTGGTAGGGGACGCCTCCGGTGGCGACGGTGCCGAACCGGCGCACGCCCCACCCGCCGAGCTGGGCCAGCACCTCACCCGGATCCCCTCCCGCCACCAACCGAACATGGAAGATCGAACCGGCCGACGCCCGCACGCATTTGGGGTTGTAGGCATCAACCGTCCCGTCACAGCAGATTACTCCCCCTGCTCCGGAGCCCTCGGCGCTGCGCAGGACCGTGCCGAGGTTGCCGGGATCCCGCACGTCCACGCACACCAGGACCGGGGACTTTCCCCGCAGGTCCTCGAGGGGCCGGTCGACGAACCCGCAGACGGCGAGGAGGGGCTGGGGGGTCACCGTGTCGGCCACCCGCTCGATGACGCCCTGGCCCAGGGGGAACACCCGCACCCCGGCCTCGTAGGCGGTGTCCAGGATCGGGTCTCCCATGCCCGGGGGCGCTACGTAGACGGCCTCGAGCGGTGCCGCGGCCCGCAAGGCCTCACCCACGAGCTTGGCCCCTTCCAGCACGAACGCCCGCTCGGCGCGCCGGTAGGTGGCTTGCGACAGCAGACGGCGGACCCGCTGCACCCGCTGATGCCGGAGCCCCAGCGGGTTCCCGCCGCCCGCCGGGCGGGTCCTCACTGGGTGGTGGTCGGGCCCTGCTCCCCGCTCTGGGGGCCGCTCGGGCCCTGGTCCCCGCTCTGGGTGGTGGTCGGGCCCTGGTCCCCGCTCTGGGGGCCGCTCGGGCCCTGGTCCCCGCTCTGGGGGCCGCTCGGGCCCTGGTCCCCGCTCTGGGGGCCGCTCGGGCCCTGGGCCAGCTTGACAAGGGCGGCGAAGGCGGGCGGGTCGGTGACGGCCAGGTCGGCCAGGACCTTGCGGTCCACTTCCACCCCGGCCTCCCGCAGGCCGGCGACGAACCGGCTGTAGCTCAGCCCGTTGAGCCGGGCCCCAGCGTTGATCCGCTGGATCCACAGTTGGCGCATGTCGCCCTTGCGGGCCCGGCGGTCCCGGAAGGCGTACTGGCCCGAGTGCATGAGCTGCTCGTTGGCGGCCTTGAAGGACCGGCTCTTGTTGCCGTAGTAGCCGCGCGCCTGCTCGAGGACGGCACGGTGGTGCTTGCGTCCGTGCACCGCGCGCTTGACTCTGGCCATCGGGCTGGTTCCTTTCCTGTCGCCGACTTCCGCCGCTACGACTCGTACTTCGCCACTGCTCGGGAGCTGAGCTGTCTACAGCCCCAGCAGTTGCTTCACGTGGGCACGATCGCCCCCGGTGAGCTCGGACTCTCGCGCCAACCGCCGGGTGCGCTTGCTGGGCTTCTTCTCGAGGAGGTGGGCCCGGTACGCCTTGCGCCGCACGATCTTCCCGGTGCCGGTGACCTGGAACCGCTTGGCTGCTCCTCGGTGTGTCTTCATCTTGGGCATCAGGTAGTCGCTTTCTCCTTCGGCCGAGCCCGCTTGTCGGGCGCCAGCACCATGATCATGTTCCGGCCGTCCAGCCGGGGTGCTGCCTCCACCTTGGCCGGAGGGGCCAGCTGCTCGGCGATACGGTCGAGGATCCGCTTTCCCAGCTCGGGCCTGGCCATCTCCCGCCCCTTGAACATGATGGTGATCTTCACCTTGTGACCCTCGTCCAAGAAGCTCGACACCTTGCGGGTCTTGGTGTCGAAGTCGGCCTCCCCGATCTTGATCCGGTACTTCATCTCCTTGATCGGGGCGTTGCCGCTCTTCTTGCGGGACTCCTTGTCGCGTTGAGCGGCCTCGTACTTCCACTTGCCGTAGTCGAGGATCCGGCAGACGGGGGGTTCGGCCAAAGGGGCCACCTCCACCAGGTCCATATCGAGCTCACGAGCCATGAAGAGGGCCTCCGGGAGGGGCCGAATGCCAAGTTGGCGGCCCTCCGGATCGACCAGGCGCACCTCGCGCGCCCGGATGCGCTCGTTGATCCTGACATCGGTCCCGTCTGGTCCGGCGATGCGGCATCCCTCCTCCCCCGCAGCTTCCGCGGCGGGGCCTCGTGATTTCTTTCTGGTTACGCGAAAGAAGCGGACGTCGGGAAGCAACGTCCGCCTCTGGCGGTCGACCGACCCGACGCACACTCCGCCGACCCGGTGCCTGCTTCGGCACCATCCTTGGCTGTGGACGGGTGGGGGCCCGAAGACCCCGCTTCCCTATTCAATTGTGGCCCTAGGGTAGCAGCATGAGCACGATCTGGACACCGTCGGGCGAGCAGCCCATCCGCCGCGAGCCCGAAGGACAGCCGTCCCGAGCGGCCGCACCCGAGCCCGATGAGCTCTCCGAAGAGGAGCTCCAGGCCCACCTGGCCCAGGTCCAGCGTCAGCTGGTGGAGACCCCGGCCGAGGTGGTCGTGGCCAACCACTGCATCGGTCTGTTCCAACTGGCCGTCCTCCACCTCGAGCAGTCTCCCCCGCATCTCCCCGAGGCCCAACTGGCGATCGACGCCCTGGGCGCCATCGTGGAGGGCCTCGGACCGCGCCTGGGCGAGGAGGAGGCCCCCCTGCGGGAGGCGTTGACCCAGCTCCAGATGGCCTTCGTCCAGCGTCGGGGGACGAGCGGACCACCCCCGGCGGGCGAATGAGGCGCTGGCCCAACCGCGCCGCCACCGCCATGGCCATGCTCCTCCTGGTCGGTCTGGCCGCCTGCGGCGATGACAACGACATGAGAGCACCACCACCGGCCCCACCTCGAGCATCTCCAACACGGTCCAGACCTTCCCGCCACCCACCGCCCGCCACGTCCAGGGCAAGGTCAACTATCCCCAGACCCCGCCCGTCGGCGGCGACCACAACGCCGTCTGGCAGAACTGCGGCTTCTACTCGGGCCCGATCGAGTCCGAGCGCGCGGTGCACTCCATGGAGCACGGCGCCGTGTGGGTGACCTACCGGCCCGACCTGCCCAGGGCCCAGGTTGACGTCCTCCGCCAACTGGCCCGCAGCCGGGCTTACGTTCTCGTCTCGCCCTGGAAGGACTCGTCCCTCCCCGCCCCGGTGGTGGCCTCGGCCTGGGCCGCGCAGCTCAAGCTGTCCTCCG
>JAIVIH010000086.1 GCA_020200615.1 Actinomycetota bacterium
TCTTCCGCGACGAGACCCGCACGGCCACCCGGGGGGTCGACGGTGCGTGCATCTTCTTCAACCGGCCGGATTTCCCCGGCGGCGCAGGGTGCGCCCTGCACCTGGAGGCCATCGACGCCGGTGAGTCGCCCCTGGACTGGAAGCCCTCGGTGTGCTGGCAGCTGCCCATCAAGGTGGACTGGGAGCCGGGTGAGGACGACACCGAGGTCGCCACCGTCCGCCGGTGGGAGCGGCGCGACTGGGGCGCCGAAGGGGAGACCATGGCCTGGTGTTGCACCGAGGGCGACCGGGCCTACGTGGGCGAAGCGCCCGTCATCGACTCGATGGCCGAGGAGCTCGAGGCCATCGTGGGGCCAACCGTGTACGTGGAGCTGCGCCGCCGATTGGCGGAGTAGGGGGTCCTCGTTCGAGGACCGGCTGTCTGATGGCGTGGAGTGCCCCGGGCGGACCATCCACCGCGCTGGAGGCAAGGGCGGCCAGGATGGGCACGGCGTCCGGCGTCAACCGGGCGAGCCGGTGTGCCCAGGTAAGGAGGTGAGCATGGGCTCGATGGCGAGGCGCGGTTCGTGCTTGTGTGGGAGCGGGTTGAAGGCAAGGAGCTGCTGTGGCGACCGGAGCGGCTCCTCCGACTCCGAGGGCGAGGGGTCAGCGGGTTGGTCGGATGAGGAACTGACCGCGCTCCAGGTCCAGTTGCGGCAAACCCCCGACCAAGAGAAGGCGGTCGCCAACCCCTACAACGGGCTTGTAGCCGAGTCGTCGGAGCTGGATCGCGCCAGCGAGCATGCCGGGCCCTACGATCATCTGGCTGCCCACGCGGCCGGGAAATCCGCGGTGATCGAGCCGGCATCTTCGGCCACCGCCGTCGGCCAGGACTCGACGGAGCTTTTGGCCGCGATCAGCCAGGGGTTCATTCTCGAAGCCCACGGCGATGCCCAAGGCGCCGAAGCGGCCTACCGGGTCGCGGCCGACTCGGGCCATCCCGACCACGCCCCCCGCGCTGCGTTCAACCTAGGTCGGCTGCTCGAAGGCCAGGGCGACGTCGAGGGAGCGAGGGTCGCCTATGAGGCCGCCATCGCGTCACGGCACCCCGACCAGGCACCCAGGGCGGCGTTCAACTTGGGCGTGCTGTTTGCGAACCAGGGCGATGTGGAGGGGGCCGAGGCGGCCTACCAGATGGCGATGGACTCGTCCCACCCCGACCAGGCGCCCGGTGCCGCGTTCAACCTGGGCGTGCTGCTGGCCGACGAGGGCGATTTGGAGGGGGCCGAGGCCGCCTACCGGCAGGCGATCGACTCGGCTCACCCCCACCGGGCACCGGAGGCGGCCGCCAACCTGGGTGTGCTGCTGGCAGTCCAGGGAGACGCGGACGGCGCCGAAGCCGAGCTCCGGCGGGCCATCGCGTCGGACGCGGAGGAGGCGGCGCCGCTGGCGGCGGTAAACCTGGGCTTTTTGCTGGAGGACAATGGCGATGTCCAAGGGGCCAGGGAGCAGTTCCAGGCCGTCATCGCGTCAGGCCATCCCCACCAGGCGCCCAGGGCGGCGTTCCACCTCGGTGGGCTGCTGGACGACCATGGCGATGTCGAGGGCGCGGAGGCCGCCTACCGATGGGCGATCGAGTCACACCACCCCCATCAGGCCCCTCGATCAGCGTTCAACCTCGGCTTCCTGCTCGCGGGTTGCGGCGATGTGGACGCCTACCGCACCGCCATCGAGTCGGGCCACGAGGATGCCCGGTGGCTGGCGCGGCGCAACCTGGGCCTCCTACTGGCTGGCCAGGGAAACGTTGAGGTAGCCGAGGCCGAGCTCCGACGGGCGATCCTGTCGGGTCACCCCCGCCACGCGCCCGAGGCTGCGGTCAACCTGGGCGTCCTACTGGCAGGCCGGGGAGAGGTCGAGGGGGCCAAGGCCGAGTTCCAACGTGCGATCCTCTTGGGTGACCAGGGGGTGGCGTCGCTGGCAGCGCGAAATCTTGACGCCCTTCCCGAGCGCCGAGGCCGCATTGAGACGTTGGCGGGCTGAGAACGTTCAGCGGCGACGACTCGAAAGCGCCAGCAGAGCGAGGTCATCCTCTACGGCGCGATCCGACGGCGGGCGGTTGGTCAGGTGCTCAGACACGGCACCTGGATTCACCCTCCCCCGGGACCCGGCGCCGGCCTGCTCCTGCTCGGGCGAGCTGTCAGAGACCAGGTCGGCCACGCGCCTCGCATTGGTGCTCACGCCGTACGGGACCCCGGCGGGGTGGCGGGCGGCGATCTCCATGGTCGGCGGGGCCGGCCCATCGCCCACAAACTCGGCGACATAGGCCGGGGCCGGCTCGTCGGCGGTCGACGCCTCGGTGACGGCTCGGGCGTCGGCGGTGGTCGGGAAGTGGGGCAGGTCATCCAGAGCCGCGTGGAACACATCTTCGATTGCGGTCGCATCGAGCTCGATGGTCATCCCACCCAGCAGGTCCCGGAGGGCGCTGATGAGCTCCTCGGTCGTGGGCAGTGAGCCAAGCCGCCCCCGGAGGTCCATCGTCATCCGACCCAACAGGTCGCGCAGCGCAGTGACCACCTCGTCGGTGGTCGGGAGTGACTCGAGCCGTTCGGCGAGGGCCAGCCAGTGTGCGTCGCTCGGGTCTGGCCGCGAGGTGGAGGTTGGACCCTCGGCCTGGCCCGGGCCACCATCGTCGACGGCGCCCATTTCGGGGAACTGGTAGATCGCGGTGGGGCCTTTCGCCACCAGGACGCAGCGCTCGTGGCCGGTATCGTCACGGGCGACAATGGTGACGGTGCGGTCCGGTCGGGCGGCCGCGAACCTGGCCGCGGCGCTTATCGCCCGTCCGGCGGCCAGGTCGGTGACCCACGATGCCGGGCGGTCGGACCCGTCGTAGCAGGTCACCTCGTAGACGGATCGCCGGCCCGGCGAGCACGAGAGATAGCGCTCGAGGCGCTCGTCCTCCCCCCTGGCCACGAGCGCGACCATCAGCCGGGCCACCACCTGTCCGCTGGCAGGGTCGGCGGCGGCGGCCGGAAGCTGGATCGCGGCGCGCAGAAGCTGCTCGAGATAATCCGCCCCGGCAGTGGCGAACGCCTCAGGCATTCGTCGGCGTCGAAGCCCGCCGCCGGCGGATGAACCAGAAAACCGAGGCACTGGCCAGGACGGTGCCACCGGCGACGGGTAGGCCCGCCGACGACAACAGCGGGATCGGACCCGTCTGGGCGTTCGGACCGCACGTCACAATTCCCAGCTGGACCCGCGCGAGGTTGAGACCGCCCAGCACGTTCAAGTCGAGCGCGGTCACAGAGAGCTGACCGGGTCCTCCGGACGACTGCTTGTTGAGGATGAGGTCGACGATCCCCGGCAGGCTGAGCCCGGTGTTCGGCGCGGGGTTGATCGGCAGCGAGAGGAGTGTGATGCTGCCGGTCGGATCGGTGATCCTCGCGTTCGCCAGCGTGGCGCTGCCGGTGGTGGTCCCATTTGAGCTGGCCGTGCACTCAGCGGTGATGACGTCGGCCCGCAGCACCGCCAGCCCGAGGTTCAAGACCACGCCGCTCGGGGCTCCCGAGACCAGGCAGCTCTGGCTCGGTCCGATCTGGATCGCGCCGTTGGCTCCGATGATGCCCGCGCAGGCAGCAGAGGTGCCGTCGTTGTTGGCAACGGCGTCTTGAAAGAGGGAACCGTCCGAAAGGATGGTCTGTACGCCGAGAATCGACAATGAGGGTGTGCTGTTGCCGGTCTTGGTCTGCGAGATCCCGTCGTTCGACGCCGCGACTTGGCCGGTGGAGACGGCGGGCTGGCCGAGCAGCTGGACCGTCGCCGCCTGCCCCGTTGCCCCGGATGTGTCCGCCAGCGCCAGATCGGGGGTTCCGAGGATCAGGATGGACGCCACCGCCAGGACCACGTAGGGACGACCGTTCGAACGTCGGAGATTGTTGGTGTTCATGAGACCTCCGTGAGGGCTTTCTCGGTTGACGAAGCGGGGAATCGGATACGTCCTGGCACCACTTTGGAGCTGGAGGCGGGACCCGTCGGCGCGAATCGGAGCACGCACTGCAGGGTGACCGCGGGCAGGCCGTCGGCCCGCAGGGCGGGGTCGAGGTCGGCCGAGAGGCGGGCCGTCTTCTTCCAGTCATGGCGGGTTCTGACCACCCGGGCGAAGGCCCACCAGATGGCCATGTAATGGATCGCCAGGTAGAGCCAGTTGGCCAAGCCGAGGGCGACTGCCATGGGCACGCTGGTCTCCGGCCGTGCCTTAGCCCGGTAGACCGGACCCCAAAGGGCGAAAGGGCCCAGCCCGAAGACGACGAACAACGGGACGATTCCCCACGCGCCGCCACTGAGCCACGCCAACGGACCTCCTGGAAACGTCAACGCGTACCCGGCAACGATCACGGCGCAGAGCGCGTAGATCAGGCTGCCGAAGAGCTGGAGCCACGGCTGGAACAGGAAGTAGGCGATCTCGATGGCGCCGGCGGCAGAGATGCGCGGCGAACGCACGATCGGCATCAGGTAGCGGAAGCACTGCATGGAACCCTGCGCCCAGCGGCTGCGCTGGCGGACCAGCTGGCGTGCGGTCGGCAAACCTTCCTGGATGACGTAGGTGTCGTGGCAGTACTCGGTGCGGCTGCCGCTGAGGAGGACATGCAGGCCCAGCTCGAAGTCTTCGAGCAGGGCACCATGCCAAGGAGTTCCGTGTTCTCGGCCGATCGCCTCGAGCACGGAGAGCCGGGTGAACTGGCCGTTTCCACCCATCCCAACCGTGCCCACGTGGCGGCGCAGGGTTTGCATGGCCGCGATCACGCAGGCGAACTCCAGGTCTTGGAGCCGCACGAGCAGTCGTGCGAGCCCCCGCTGGCCGTGGTCGACAGCCGGCCCGTCGTGGCTCGCTGCGACCCGTACCTTGACCTGGACCGCGCCCACCTCTGAGATCCCGAAGAAGGACGGTCCGGAGATCATGGCCAGGCACCGTGGGTCCAGGCGCCCATCTGCGTCGACTACGCCGACGATCAACCGGCGCGTGTCGACGCCAGCAGGCAGGCTGGCGCGCAGGGCCTCCCAGCCGGCATTCAGGGCCGCCCCCTTGCCGTGGCGGGCGTTGGGCAGACGTCGAGCGACCACGTGCACTCGTCGGTATCGCCGGGCCAGTCGTGCCAGGACGAGAGGGGTCGCGTCGCTCGAGGCGTCGTCGACGCACCACAGCTGGACGGTCGGGAAGCTACGCATGAGTCGTTTCACAGTCGCCGCGATCACGGCCTGCTCGTCGAGGCAGGGGATGATGAAGTGCCAGCAGAAGGCCCGTTCGTCGCCGGGTTCCGCTGGTTTTCGCCGCAAGAACGGCACCACGATGAGCAGCACGTAGGCAATGAAGCTCGCACACAGCAGGAAGGCTGCGGCGTTCAACGAAGCCTGGAACAGCTTCCCGGCCCTACCCATTTGCTGCTCCGATGGTCAACTGGCTCCGGTGGTCGACCGGGGCCGGGGACGAAGAGCAGGACCAGCGGCACTCGGACCGCGCGTGAAAATTGGTTTCAACTACGAGCACGGCTGCTCCAGCTTGAC
>JAIVIH010000335.1 GCA_020200615.1 Actinomycetota bacterium
GGGGGTAGGGTCGGCTCGATGGCCATTCGCAAGGTCTGCGGAATCGAGACCGAGTACGGCATCGTGCTTCGCGGACCGGCCGAGTCCAACCCCATCGCCGCCTCCTCGCTGCTCATCAACTCCTACGTCGCCCGCCTGCACCGCAAGGTGGGCTGGGACTTCGAGGACGAAACCCCTGGTCGGGACGCCCGCGGCTTCGCCCGCGAGGGATCCATGGCCCCCGAGGTGGAGACGCACCTGGTCAACGCCGTCCTCACCAACGGCGCCCGGTACTACGTCGATCACGCCCATCCGGAGTACTCCACCCCCGAGTGCCTCGACGCTCTGGAGGTCGTCCGCTTCGACAAGGCGGGCGAGCGCATCCTGGCTCTCTCCATCCAGGCCGCGGCCGAGGTGCTGCCCCCGGGACAGGAAGTGGTCGTCTACAAGAACAACTCCGACCGCAAGGGCAACTCCTACGGGTGCCACGAGAACTACCTCATGGACCGGTCGGTGCCGTTCTCCCGAATCGTCCAGCACATCACGCCCCACTTCGTCACCCGCCAGATCTACACGGGGGCGGGCAAGGTGGGAAGCGAGGCGCCGGGCTCGGGAGCGGGGGACATCCGCTTCCAGCTCACCCAGCGGGCCGAGTTCTTCGAGGAGGAGGTCGGCCTCGAGACGACGCTCAAGCGCCCCCTGGTCAACACCCGGGACGAGCCCCACGCCGACGCCCAGAAGTACCGCCGGCTGCACGTCATCGTCGGTGACGCCAACCTGGCTGAGATCTCGACGTACCTGAAGGTCGGGGTCACGGCCATCGTCCTAGCCATGATCGAGGACGACGAGCTGGGGGAGGGCGACCTGGCCCTGGCTCATCCCGTTCCCGCCCACCGCCAGGTGTCCTACGACTTCTCCCTCGCCCGACCCCTGGAGATGGCCAACGGGCGGAGGATGACGGCCCTCGAGATCCAGTGGGAGCAGTTCGACCGCGCCCGGAAGTGGGCCGAGAGCCGGGGCCTGGAAGCGGTGGGGGAGGACGTCGGCAGAGACGTGCTGCAACGGTGGGAGGACGTGCTGGCCGCCCTCGAGGTCGACCCCATGAGCCTGGCCCGCCAGCTCGACTGGGTGGCCAAGTACCAGCTGGTCGAGGCCTACCGGGACCGGCACGGGCTGGGGTGGAGCGACGCCAAGCTGGCCGCCCTCGACCTTCAGTACCACGACATCCGCCCCGCCCGGTCCCTCTTTGCCCGGTTGGGCATGGACACGCTCGTGGACGAAGCTTCGGTGATCCGGGCCATGACCGAGCCGCCCACCACCACCAGGGCCTACTTCCGGGGCAAGTGCCTCCAGAGGTGGGCGCCGTCGATCTCTGCCGCCAACTGGGACTCCCTGGTCTTCGACCTGGGAACCGACCCCCTGCGGCGGGTGCCCATGATGGAACCGCTAAAAGGAACAGCGGCCCACGTCGATACGTTGTTAGCAGCCTGCGCGACCCCGACGCAGCTGCTCGAAGCGTTGGGTTCCTAGGAGGGACCGTTTCCATGGCAGAACGAGAGCAGAAGCGGCGCCAAGCCCCAGCCCGAGAAGAAGAGGTGACCGAGGCGGTTCCCGCTCCGGCTCGTCAGGGCGAGAAATTGAAGGCCGAACTCGACGACCTGTTGGATGAAATAGACGAAGTGCTCGAGGACAATGCCGAGGAGTTTGTAAGAAGCTACGTGCAGAAGGGCGGTCAATAGGCTTTACGTACAAACCTGATCAACCCTGCTCGGGCGAAGGCGAGATACGAAGCAGATCCCGCCTCAGCGAAGGCCCGAGTCAAGCAGTGGCAACAGGCGAACCCGGAGCGCTTGAACGCCTATCGCCGGCAACGACGGCTGGAGCCGGAGGTGAAACTCCGCGAGCGAGCGGGCACCTGAAGCGCAAGTACGGTCTGAGCCTAGAGGAATACGACGCCATGCTCGCTGATCAAGGTGGCGGTTGCGCCATCTGTCAGCGCTCGGCGGACCCCGTCGACCACGATCATGGGACGGGCCTAATCCGGGGACTCTTGTGTTTCACCTGCAACAACGCGCTGGGTGATTTCGAGGATGACCCCGCCTTGTTGCGCAAGGCCATTGCCTATGTGGAAGGGCCCATACTCGACGTGCTGGACGAGGCGATTCGTCGCCGGGCCCGGGCCCTGCGGACGGCCGCTTGAGGGTGGGCCACCCCGCTCGACGGGCTGGGCGCCGCATCCTGACTACCCTGCGTCCCCGATGACCCTTCCCGTCTTCGGATCCGGCCAGGATCCCGGCCCGAGCTTCTCCGAGCTGCTGTGGCGCATGGATCCTCCGCGGTCGACCGTCCCATCGCCGGCGGCGGCCGCCCCCGCCGTCCCCGGCGTCACCCACGGCACGACCATCGTCGCCATCCGCTACGGGGAAGGGGTGGTGATGGCCGGTGACCGGCGGGCCACCGAGGGGTACAGCATCGCCCACCGGGCCATCGAGAAGGTCTTTCCCGCCGACCGTCACTCGGGCGTCTCCATCGCCGGGGCCGCCGGCCCGGCCATGGACATGGTGCGCATCTTCCAGACCGAGCTGGAGCACTACGAGAAGGTGGAGGGGACGCCGCTCAGCCTGGAGGGCAAGGCCAACAAGCTGAGTCAGATGATCCGGGCCAACATGCCCATGGCCATGCAGGGACTGGCCGTGGTGCCCATCTACGCCGGGTACGACCTGCGCCGGCGCGTCGGTCGCATCTTCAAGTACGACCTCACGGGAGGCCGGTACGAGGAGGACGACTTCCACGCCACCGGGTCGGGAGGACGGGACGCCCGGACGACGATCAAGCTCGGCTTTCGCGACGATCTCGACCGAGCGGCGACCATCGAGCTGGCCATCGAGGGCCTCTACGAGGCGGCCGACGAGGACTCGGCCACCGGTGGTCCCGACGTGGTGCGGGGCATCTACCCCACGGTGGCCACCATCACCGCCGACGGGTTCGAGCGGGTCGAGGAGCCCGAGGTGTCCGAGCGGTTCCAGACCCTGATCCGGCGCAAGAGCGCCGAGGGCCAGCCCCGATGAGCGAGGCGGCAACCCGATGAGCGAGCCGAAGGCGAGCGAATCAATGAGCACAGGGCCCCGCTCAGCGGGGCGGCCGCCGGAGGCGGCAACCCGATGAGCATGCCCTTCGGCTACGTGCCACCCGAGCAGCAGATGAAGGACAGGGCCGATTTCGCCCGCAAGAACGTGGCGAGGGGGCGCCCCCTGGTCGCCCTGGAGTACGACGAGGGCATCCTGATCTGCGCCGAGAACCCGTCCCGCACCCTGCACAAGGTCAGCGAGATCTACGACCGCATCGCCTTCGCCGGGGTAGGCAAGTTCAGCGAGTTCGACGCCCTGCGGACCGCCGGAGTGCGCATGGCCGACGTCAAGGGCTACCAGTACTCACGGGAGGACGTGGACGCCCGCTCGCTGGCCAACGCCTTCGCCCAGCACATCGGGCAGATCTTCACCCACGAGATGAAGCCCCTGGAAGTGGAGATACTGGTGACCGAGGTCGGGTACGAGCCCGGCGGCGACCAGCTCTTCCACATCCTCTACGACGGCACCGTGGTCGACGAGCAGGGCTTCAGCGTGCTCGGCGGAGACGCCGACGCCATCGGCGATCGACTCAAGGAGCGCTTCACCGCGGGGATGCCCAAGGACGAGGCCTTCCGGGCGGCGCTGGCCGCTCTCGGGGGCCCCGATCGTTCCCTGAAGGCCACCGAGTTGGAAGTGGCGTTCCTGCTCCGGACCGACGCTCGCCGGGCCTTCCGCCGGATCGAGCTATCCGAGCTGGAGGCCCTGGTCGCCGGCTGAACCCGTCTCAGAACTGCCGGGAGAAGAGCAGGACGGTGAGCATCACCAGGGCGGCGGCCACCAACCAGAGCTCCCGGGGACCGGTGCGAGTGGGGAACTCGTCGGGGTCCTCGAAGGCCGACTCCACCTCGTCGGCCAGGAGA
>JAIVIH010000087.1 GCA_020200615.1 Actinomycetota bacterium
GTTCAGGGCGAGCCACGGCTGCAGCGCCGGCTCCTGGTTCCAGTGCTTGACCTTCTCCTCGACCTGGGGCGAACGCTGGCCGGCCAGTCGCTGCAACTCCTCCTGCTCGGCCCTGGCCGCGTCCCCCGTCGGAGGAGCGGGAACTTTGATGTCGTCGCCCGACGCCAGCACGTACGTCTTCCACTTGCCGGCCTCGGGCTCGGACCCGGCCACCACGGGGTCGTCGTCGCTCCCGCAGCCGGCCAGGGCCAGGCCGAGGGCGAGGACGGCGCAAGGGAAGGCCCGGACCCTCATGACAGCGCCGCGGCGGCGTAGATGGAGGGAACGGGAACGCAGTAGAGGCCCACCGAGCGGATGTCGGAGAAGGGCAGGTCGTCGGGGATAGGGTAATTCTGCGACCCGCGGGTCGACTTGAGGGCGGCGATCTCAGCGTGGGGACCGTCGGCCATGGCCTTGGCTGTCCTCGGGTTGGGGACGGAGCTGACCCAGACCACGAGATCCGGGTCGTTGAGCACCTCGAACCCCGGTTCTATGCGCAGGGCTCGCCGCCCGTCGGCCAGTCGGTACAGGATGGCCGTTCCCTTCCCCGTCTTGTCCACGTTGTAGAAGTCGCCTCTGCCGAGCACCTCGGCGCCCGCCATCTCCGGAAGCGGCGGTTCGTCGAGGGGGCTGTCAACCTGCTGCTCCAGGGTCGCCTTCCACGGCCCCGAGGCCTGGACGTTCACCCTGACCTCCCCCGTCTGTCGCCCGAAGCCCTCGCCCTGCCCCGGGCAGTTGCTCTCGACCACGACCGGTCCCGGGCGGTTGGGCACCGGCGGCGGTGTGGAGGTGATCCGCATGTTGCCCGTCTCGCATGACCACTTCACGCGCCACTGGATGGCGCCGTCGGCGATGTTGACCGTGCCGAGGTCCATCGGGCTGTTGCCCGTCACCACCCTGACCTGCTCCCACCGGGGCGCGGCCTTGGCCGGGTTGTTCTCGCTGAGGATGGGGGGGCTGGTCGTGAGCGTCGACGGAAAGGAAATGGACGGGCGGGTGTCGGAGGTGGCCGTTTCATCGTCGTCCCCGTCGCCGCAGCCCGCGAGCAGGGCGGCACACATGGCGATGACGGCGCCTGACCGGGCCACGGCGGAGCGCGGGACGGCAAGATGTCTGGACACGGTTCCTCCCTCTCCTCGGGTCTCAACCTAGCGAGCCCGCGTAAACGCGGCGTAGGCGCTTCGTAAGCGGGCAGGAGAACGGGCAGGAGATGAGGGTTAGCGTGTCGAAAATGTTCCACGAGGGTGGCACGCCAGCTGGGGCACGCCCGGGGCAGCCCCCGACAGAGGGGGCACTGCCAGGTGACCGCCGTTTGGGAGGCTCAGTGGGGGGAGGGACAGCAGTGGAGGTCCTGAAGGTTTCGAGCAAGTCAAACCCGAACGCGGTGGCCGGTGCTCTGGCGGGGGTCCTGCGCCAGTCCGGGGCGGTCGAGGTGCAGGTGGTGGGGGCCGGGGCCCTCAACCAGGCCATAAAGGCCATCGCCATTGCCCGGGGTTTCGTGGCCCCGTCGAACATCGACCTGGTGTGCATCCCCACCTTCGCCGACATCGAGATCGACGGCGAGGGTCGCACGGCCATCCGGTTGGCGGTCGAGGACCGGTCGCGCCGGTCGGGCACGCCCGAGGAGAACGGTGCTGCGGTCACCCGCAACGGGACGTACCGTCCCTTGTACCCGACCCCCGCCGCGCCGCCCGTCCTGACGACCTAACTGCACGTCGGGGAGCGGGAAGCCATCCCCTACGCTGGGGCGGTGGCGCGCACTTATCTCGTCCGCACCTTCGGGTGCCAGATGAACGAGCACGACTCCGAACGCCTGGCCGGGCTTCTGGAGGCTGAAGGCTACGAGCGCACCGACAGCGCGGACGCGGCCGATGTCGTCGTCCTCAACACCTGTTGCATCCGGGAGAACGCCGACAATCGCCTGTACGGGCACCTAGGGCACCTGAAGGCGCTCAAGGAGCGTCGCCCGGGGATGCAGATCGCGGTGGGCGGCTGCCTGGCCCAGAAGGACCAGGGCCTGATCCAGGAGCGGGCGCCCCAGGTCGACGCCGTCTTCGGCACCCACAACGTCGGCCGGGCCGTGGAGCTGCTGCGGCAGGCCGCCGAACGCGGGCCTGTCACCGAGATCTGGGACGGGGCCCACCTCGACGACGACGCCGGATTCCCCTCGGCCCTGCCCGTCCGCCGGGACCTTCCTTACACGGCGTGGGTGTCCATCCAGATCGGCTGCGACAACGCCTGCGCCTTCTGCATCGTGCCCGCGGTGCGCGGCGCCGAGATCAGCCGGCCCTTCGAGGGGATCGTGGCCGAGGTCGAGGGCCTGGCCGCGGCGGGCACCACCGAGATCACCCTCCTGGGGCAGAACGTCAACTCCTACGGCCGGGATCTGGCCGCCCGGCAGTTCCGGCCCCTCTTTGCCGAGCTCCTGCTCGCCCTCGGACGGGTCGAGGGCATCCGGCGCCTTCGCTACACGAGCCCCCACCCCAAAGACCTGCGCCCGGACACCATCGAGGCCATGGCCACCACACCGGCGGTGTGTGAGCACCTGCACCTCCCGCTGCAGTCGGGGAGCGACCGGGTGCTGGCGGCCATGCACCGGGGCTACACCGCCCGGCGCTACCTGGACCGGCTAGGCGAGGCTCGGTCTTCCATCCCCGACCTGGCCGTCACCACCGACATCATCGTGGGCTTCCCGGGCGAGACGGACGACGACTTCGAGCAGACCCTGGGAGTGGTGGCCGAGGCCGAGTACGACAGCGCCTACACGTTCCTGTTCTCCCCCCGGCCGGGCACCGAGGCGGCGACGATGTCCGACCAGTTCGTGCCTGCCGATGTCGCCGCCGAGCGCTTCGAGCGCCTGCGGGTCGTGGTGGAGCGTTCCGCCCTGGCCAAGCACCGGGCGCGGATCGGAAGGACCGAGGAGGTCCTGGTCGAGGGTCCGAGCAAGAAGGACCCTACGGTCGTCACGGGGCGGACGAGGCAGGGCAAGCTTCTCCACTTCCGGGCTACCGCCGAGGCGGCCCCGCCGGCGCCGGGCAGCTATGCCCTCGTCGAGGTCACCGACGCCGCGCCCCACCACCTCAAGGGCGACCTGGTGGAGGTCACCGCCCGTTCCCGCCACCGGAACCTGATCCCGCTGACCGTGGTTTGAGGGGCCGCGTGAGGGCGGCCGTTTGAGAGCGGCGACCTGAGCCGGCACCTGGCCCTCGTGGGCCCCACAGCCTCGGGCAAGTCGGCGCTCGCCCTGCACGTCGCCGCCCGCCTGCCGGGGGTGGAGATCGTCTCCATCGACTCCATGCAGGTCTACCGGGGGATGGACGTGGGG
This sequence comes from Actinomycetota bacterium, assembly GCA_020200615.1. The sequence continues at coordinate 3,365 of JAIVIH010000087.1, forward strand.
ACGGCCAAACCCTCAGCTGCCGACCGGCGGGCTGTGCCTCACCACCTGATCGACCTGGCCGACCCCTCGGAGTCCTTCTCCCTCGGTCGGTTCCAGGCCGCGGCGGCCGAGACCCTGAGCGCGATCGAGGGGCGCGGGAACCGGGCCCTGCTGGTCGGCGGCACCGGCCTGTACTTCCAGGCCGTGGTCGACGGCCTGACCGTGCCCGGGGCGTGGCCGGAGCTGCGCCAGGAGTTGGAGGTGGAGGCGGCCATGCCTGCCGGCGTCGGGGCGCTGTACGAGCGCCTGGCGCGGGCCGACCCTCCGGCTGCCGCCCGTATCGAGCCGGCGAACGTCCGTCGTATCGTCCGGGCTCTGGAGGTCACGCTGGGCAGTGGACGGCCGTTCTCGTCGTTCGGCCCAGGAATGAGCGCCTTCCCCCCGACCCGCTTCCGGTTGGCCGGCCTGTGGCTGTCCCGGGCGGTCGTCGCTGGTCGCATCGCCGACCGGTACGGCAGCCAGCTCGCCGCCGGCTTCCTCGACGAGGTGCGGGAGCTGGCCCGCCGCCCGGCCGGCCTGTCCCGAACCGCCCGTCAGGCCCTCGGGTACCGCGAGCGCAAACCCGTTCGCCGTGCTCCCCGCCCTGCTGGGACACTGGGAGGGCTGATGCGCCTCCGCAAGTACCACGGCCTGGGGAACGACTTCCTGATCCTCCTCGATCCCGACGATCGCCAGCCGGTCGACGGCTTATTGGCGCGGGCCGTGTGCGACCGCCACCGCGGCGTGGGCGCGGACGGCCTCATCCGGGTGGGACGTCACCTGACCATGGAGCTGTACAACGCCGACGGCGGGCGGGCCGAAACCAGCGGAAACGGCCTGCGATGCGTGGCCCGGGCCGTGGTCGACGCCGGCTTGGCGCCCGGGCCGCAGTTTGCGGTGCAGACCGACGCCGGCCGCCGGGAGCTCACCCTCCATCCCAACGGGTCGATCACCGTCGACATGGGGATCGCCAAGGTGGAGGCGCACCGCAGCCCCGACCTCCGCCGCTGCACCCTGCTCGACCTCGGCAACCCCCACGTCGTGCTGGAGGTCAGCGACCTCGAGAAGCTCGACGTGGCCGAAGAGGTCGACGCCGTGAACCAGATCTACCCCGGTGGCACCAACGTCGAGTTCGTGGTGCCGGGGCCAGGGCGGGGGGAGCTGAGCATGCGGGTGTGGGAGCGAGGGGTGGGGGAGACCCTCGCCTGCGGGAGCGGGGCGTGCGCTGCCGCCTTCGCCGCCCACGGTTGGGGCCTGGTCGACCACGAGGTCACCGTCCACCAGCCGGGGGGCGACGTGCTGGTCGAGCTGACGGGCGGGACGATCCGGCTCACGGGTCCGGCCGAGTACGTGTGCGACGTGGACTACCCGAACGTCCAACCCGATGGGAGCGCGCCGGCATGGCCCTGATCGAACGCGACCGGCGGGAGACGGTCGTGCTCGTGGGGGTGGCCATCCCGCCGGTGACGGTGGACGAGGCCGAGGCGTCGCTCGACGAGCTGGCGGCCCTGGCCGACACGGCCGGCGCGGACGAGGCCGAGCGCGTCCTCCAGCGTACCCGCTTCGGTGGCGGTGAGACCAAGCTCGAGGTCGACCGGCGGCGACTGCTCCGGAGGGCGACCAAGCTCGAAGCCGACCTGCGGGACCTGGCTCAGGACCGCCGCACTCAGCGCAAGTCGCGCGCCCGGTCCCGCCTCAGCACCGTCGCCCTGGTCGGCTACACCAACACGGGCAAGTCGACCCTGCTCAACCGCCTCACCGACGCCCACGTCCTGGTGGAGGACCGGTTGTTCGCCACGGTGGACCCCACCACCCGCCGCCTCACCCTGCCCGGAGGGGAGCCGCTGCTGGTCACCGACACCGTCGGGTTCGTGCGCAAGCTGCCTCACCAACTGGTGGAGGCGTTCCGGTCCACTCTCGAGGAGGTGGGGGAAGCCGACCTGCTCATCCACGTGGTCGACGTCTCCGTGCCCGACCCCGAGGCCCAGATCCGCGCCGTGCGCACGGTTCTCAGCGAGATCGGGGCCGACCAGGTGCCGGAGCTGCTGGCCTTCAACAAGGTCGATCGCCTGGAGCCGGACGACAAGCCACGTCTCGACCGTCTCATCCAGCGGCATCCGGGCTCGGTGGTGGTGTCGGCCGTGGACGGCGAAGGGATCGAGACCCTCCTCAGCACCGTGGCCGACCGGCTGCGGGCCCTGTTCCAGGTGGTCGAGCTGGTCGTCCCCTACGAGCGGGGTGACGTGGTGTCGGCCGTCCACCGCCACGGCGAGGTCCTGTCCGAAGAGCACGAGGGGGCGGGGACCCGGGTCCAGGCTCGGCTCCACCTGGCCGACGTGGGTCGCTTCGCCGAGTTCCAGGCCGCGCCGTGAGCCGGGCGTGACGCCGGAGGGCGAGCCCGGCGGAGGCTTCCGCCCTCCGCCGTACCCGTACGACCGGCTGGACGACCTACGGGCGGCGGCCGAGCGTCACGAGGGTGGGCTCGTCGACCTGTCCATCGGCACGCCCAACGACCCGCCACCGGCGGAGGTGGTGGCCGCCCTCTCGTCCTCGGGGGCGGAACGGGGATACCCCACGTCGGTTGGCAGCGCCGCCTTCCGCAAGGCGGCCGCGGGGTGGATGGGGCGGCGCTTCGACGTCGACGTGCCCGTCTCGGCCATCGCCGCCTGTGTGGGCACCAAGGAGCTGGTGGCCAGCCTTCCCCACCTCCTCCGGCTCAGGAACCCCGCCCGCGACACCGTCCTCTATCCCGGCGTCGCCTATCCCTCCTACGAGATGGGGGCCATCCTGGCCGGGTGCCATGCGGTGCCCGTCCCCGTCGACGACCAGTGGCGGCTCGACCTGGCCGCCATCGATCCGGCCGACGTGGACCGGGCCCTCTGCCTCTGGGTCAACACCCCGGGGAACCCGGCCGGGAACCTCGACGACCTCCGGGCCGTAGCCGCCTGGGGGCGGGAGCGGGGGGTTCTCGTCCTGTCCGACGAGTGCTACGCCGAGTTCACCTGGGACGGCGAGCCCCGCACGATCCTCGCCGGCGGGTTGGACGGGGTACTCGCCCTCCACTCGCTGTCCAAGCGTTCGAACCTGGCCGGCCTCCGAGCCGGCTTCTACGCCGGCGATCCGACCCTCGTGCACTACCTGTCGGAGGTTCGCAAGCACGCCGGGCTCATGGTTCCCGGGCCGGTGCAGCTCGCGGCCACGGTCGCCCTGGATGACGACGGCCACGTTGCCGAGCAACGGGAGCGCTACCGGGAGCGGGTGGAGTACTTCTCCCGAGTACTGGAAGCCTGCGGCCTGCGCGCACCAATGCCGGGCGGAAGCTTCTACCTGTGGGCTGCCAGACCCGGGGATGACGGCTGGGGCGTCGCCAAGTGGCTCGCCGAGGAGGGGGGCGCGCTGGTGTCGCCGGGCGAGTTCTACGGACCGGCCGGCGGCTCACGCGTGCGAGTGGCCCTGGTTCACCCCCTGGAACGGCTGGAGCGGGTGGCGGAGCGGCTGGGTGTCAGCGGCGTCATCGGCGTTTCGTGACCAACATCGCCTGGAAGAACCTGTCCGGCGAGCGCACCCGATTCGCCATGTCCGTGGTCGGCGTGGCCTTCTCCGTTGTCCTGATCATCACCCTGCGGGCGCTCTACTGGGGCGTCATCGACGAGGCCACCCGCTACGTGCGCACC
>JAIVIH010000088.1 GCA_020200615.1 Actinomycetota bacterium
GTGAAGCTCTCGGCGATCTGGTCGAAGATCCCTGCCTGCCTGACGAACTCTTCGGTGGGGATCGTCTGGAAGTTGATCATGAACATCCGCAGGCCCTCGAACACGAAGTAGTGGGCGTGGATCCCCTCCTGGTTCGTGATCGGATCCTGGAACGTGTACAGGTAGTAGTAGGCCAGCAAGCCGTTGAGGGTGACGAGCTGCTCCTGGATCAGCTTGGCGCTCCTGTCGCCGAACGCGATCGTGTCGGTGACGGCCTTGAAGTTGCCGATGTTCTCGACGGTGGCGGGAACCTCGATGGGCGCGACCCGGATCCGGAAGCCGTCGTAGCCGCCGGCGTTGGTCACCAGGCGGATGTCGGCCACGGGAGGCTGGAGGCGTTCCCAGGTCCTTGGGTACTTGATGGTGAAGCCGGTCTGATCGTCCCGGAAGGTCGTGAAGGCTGACTCGGGAAGGGTGACGATCGTGTTGGTGGGCGGCACGGTGGTCGTCGCCTGCGCCTCCTCCCCGGCTTTGGTCGCGCTCCGGCTCAGGACGAAGGCCACGATGGCAACGGCCACGATGGCACCGGTGAGCACCGAGAGGAGGATCACCTGGCGCCTGAGCTTCGCCTTGGGATCGGGCTCGTCCTCATCGTCGGGCGGGGGACTCTCCGGCCGGCGGCGAGACGAGAACGTCCGGGCGCCGGCGCCGGCAGCGGTGGCCGCGGCGCCGTTGCTGGGGACCGTGGAGGGGGTCTCGGCGGTGACGGTGTCGTCCCACTCGGTCTCCGGCTCCGTGTCGGCCTCCAGCGCGATCTCTTCCTCGGAGGCCTCGGGGGGGTAGTCGAAGTCGGGACCGCCGGCGGCTGCGCCCTCGGAGGCCACCGCGGCCTCGTCGGGGACGGCGTCTCCGGGAACGGGCTCGGGCTCGGGCTGTGGCTCGGGGACCGGGGGCGCGGGTTCAGCGACCGGCTCCGGCTCCAAGGCCTCGGACGCCACGGCCTCGGTGGGATCGCCCTCGTCCCGCTCCGGAGTTGCGTCGTCGCGCTCCTCGGGGACGACCACGGGCTGCCACTCGATCTGGTCACCCCCCACCACCGGCCGCCACTCGTTCTGGTCGGCGTGGACCTCGGAAGCACCCTCGGGAGCCTCCGGAGGGGCTTCGGGCGGCGGGGCTTCGGCGTCGGCCTCCGGCGCGCCCACGGGCTCGACGGGAGGGCCGCTCGGGCCCACCTCCTCGCTCAGAGGGTCGCTCGGGCCCGGGGGCTCGAGGGAAGGGTCCTGCACCCCGCTCAGAGGGCCGCTCGGGCCCACCTCCCCGCTCAGAGGGCCGCTCGGGCCCAGGGGGGAGGCCTCGGTCTCGTCCCGATCGCCGGTCGCGGCGGTGGGATCGGGCTCTTCGGCCGCCGCCGGGCCGGGGCCCGCGTCGTCACTCATGGGGCCACCTTCACGGGTCGGCTCGTGGGCATCGCTCACGGGGATCTCAGGCTCTCACACCCAGATCGCCGCGGCTTGGCTCCTGATCGTCGAGAATCTGGACGGAGGGTGGCCACGTGCATCCCCTGCGTTGTCACAAGCCGTTGACCCACTAGGTGTGGACTGTCTATTCTGGCCCAGATTCGTCGGAAGGGGATCACATGAAGGGGACCATATGGGTCTGGTAGGGGTAGCGCTCACGGGATGGTACGTGGGCTATGTGATAGCAACCGTCGTCATCACCATCGTGGTCGTGCTCGTGGCCATCATCCTGTCTCTGGCCCGTCGCATCGGTGTCCAGGCCGACCAGATCACGAGCGCCCTTGACGAGGCCCGCGTCAACACGTTGCCTCTGTGGGACGTGGACAAGATCAACGGGAGCGTCCGCTCCATCACCCGGAGCGCCCAAGAGGCTCGTGCCATTCTGGGAGGTGGCCAGTAATGGGAGCGGTCAACCTCGCGTCCGACCACATCCAGTTCTGGTGGATCACCCTTGGCCTCGGCGCCGTGGTCATCTCCGCCGTCATCCTGCTCCTGTTCCTGCTGCACACCTTCGTCAGCGACATCGACCGCAACGTGCGGGAGGCATGGGAAACCGCCACCCGGGTGGCGCAGAACACGTCCACCACGTGGATGCTCAACCAGACGGGAATGCTCACGGGTGAGCTTCGCGACGAGGTGCGCAAGCACGTCCAGCTCCTGTCCTACGCCGCCGGAGGCCGCAGATGACCCTGCTTCTACTCACGATCCTCGAGATCGCGTTGCTGGTCATCGTTCTGGCCACGTACCTCACGGTCATCGGTCACCAGCTCAGCAGCATCGCCGCCACGCTGGCCAAGATCACCTTCGGTGTGCGTGCGGTGGAGACCATGTGCGCCGTCATCGGCCCTGCTGCCGACCGCATCAACGGGAACCTGCAGGACATCGCCGGTGGGCTGCAGGAGTGCGCGGTTCAGGCAGAGCGCCTGGCCCGCTAGACGGGGTGGCCGACTGGCCGCTACCGCCGTACAACGATCCCCGAGGGCCCCTCGGCGACGACCAGGATGTGGTACGAGCGTTCGCTCGCAGTGAGTTGGCGCCGTATTCCGGTCGTTTCCACGTCGAGGGGCCCGTTCTCTTGGCCAACCGGGACGTCCCCGTGGCCCTGCGCATCGGGCCCCGCAGCATGCTGATCCACGCCGAGCTCGACCGCGATCTGGCCGAGGCCAAGCAGCTTGTGGAGGAGACCTTCACGGACGAGGGCCTGACCCTGCTCGACGAGCAGACGCTGTACGGCGTGGCCGTCGGCGTGCAGATGGTCGGCATCCGCTACTCCACCTGGGACCTGTGGGGGGCCGACATCGACCAGGCCTTCGCCGATCTCCGGGTGGCCGCCGCCGGCGGTGAGGACGACCTGCTGTTCGGCGGAGGCGCGGCCCCGATGAGATGACCGGCCCGGGAGGCCGGTCCCAACAGGCATTCACTGGGGAGCCATCGGAGATGGGGGCCCAGTGAGCGAAGCGCACCCGCCCGCCGTCATCTTCGACGTCGACGGCACGCTGGTCGACAGCGAGCGCGACGGGCACCGGGTGGCCTTCAACCTGGCCTTCGAGGAGTTCGACCTCCCCTACCGGTGGGAGGTCGAGGAGTACGGCCAGCTGCTGCGCACAACCGGAGGGCAGCGGCGAATCGACCGCTACCTCTCGTCCCAGGGCGTGGACGAGGAGGAGCGAGCCCGGCTGGCGCCCAAGCTCCACGCTCGCAAGACGGAGCTGATGAACGAGCTGGTGGAGGACGGACGGGTCGAGGTCCGGCCCGGGGCCAAGCGCCTGCTGGCGGAGCTGACGGAGTCCGGATCCCGTCTGGCCGTCGCCACCACGGGCAGCCGGGGCTGGGTCGAGCGTCTTCTGCGCCGGCTCCTGGCTGACTTCGAGTTCGACGTGATCGTCACCGGGGACGAGGCCGAGAACCGCAAGCCCGACCCGGAGGCGTTCGTCGTCGCCCTGGAGCGCCTCGACCTGCCGGCGGGCGAGGCCGTCGTGGTCGAGGACTCGGCCGAGGGCGTGGAAGCGGCGACCGAGGCCGGCCTGGCCTGCGCCGTCGTGGTCAACGGCTACACCCGCGACCACGATCTCGCGGCCGCCGGTCTGGTACTGGATGGCTTCGGCGAGCCCGATGCACCGGCGGAGGTGATCGCCGACCGGGCGGGAACGGGCTGTCGCGGAGTGCTCGACGCCGCCGTCCTGGCCCGGCTCGCCGGGAATTGACCCTGGCGGCAAGTTCGCGCGAGGAGGCCGCTACGCTGGCGAAAATCCCGTCGACTGCGGAGGCGTAGAGGGCAGTGGACGAGTCCGAGAAGCTGTTCGCAGTGACCACCCGGTCCCGCCTGCGGGGGCCGTGGTTCTTCCCGCAGATGATGATCGCGTCTCTGCGGATCCGGCGACAGCTGCGGCGAGACACCGGCGTCGTCCGTTGGGCCAGCGTCGTGGCCGGGCCCAGCGAGTTCTGGACCATCACCGTGTGGCGACTTCGACAAGGCGCCCAACGGCCAGCGGGGCGCCCTCCTCGAGCAGGCCCTCGAGCACCTGCCCAAGCTCAAGAGCGCCATGGCCGCCGACGGCACCGTCAACTACGACACCACCGTCTTCGCCAAGCGCCGGCGGGCGGAGGTCGGCAGCGCGGGCGGGGCCATCGTGCACATCCACGCCTCCCCGTCCCAGACCCCGCTGGAGATCCGGGACCTGTGGGCCCTTAAGCGGGAGGCCGACCGCGACCCGTCTCTCCTCAGGGTGGTGGTGGGAGTCAGCACCCCGGGCGACGTCTACCTGCTGGGCGTGTGGCAGGACCGCGAAGGTGTGCGCCGCCTGCTGCAGTCCCCCCAGCTCCGACGGCTCAAGGAGCGCTGGCCGGGCTGCTGGGCCAACGAGTGGATCCCCGAGAACGAGTTCGGCCACTGGGACGGCCTCCGCCTGCGCCGGACCCGGGCCAAGTATTCGATCACCGTCCCCCAGGCCGCCCTCGACCTCGCCGAGCCCAGGGCCTAGGCCGGCCGCGGTCCCCGGGAAGACGAAAGGGAGTAAGGATCAATGGCGACACAGGCGCTGAAGTGCGAGCGCCACGGGGAGTCCACCCGCCTGACCTGCGTGGACTGCGGTAAGCCCATCTGTCCCAAGTGCGCGGTCCGCACCGCGGTGGGGCTGAAGTGCGAGGACGACGCCACCCCCGCGGCCATTCCCGAGAAGGCGCTGGCCATGATGCGCCCCTCCCGCACCCCGCTGTACCTGGGGCTGGCCGGGCTGGCCGTCGCCGCCCTGTTGATCGCCTTCCTGGTCTCGTCGTCCGGGGACGATGACGATGAGCCGACCCAGGCCGCCCTTCCGCCGGTGGGTACGTGGACCCAGGCTCCCGACCTGGCCAGCATCCGGGGCACGACCGCGGCCGTCACCCTCAGGGACGGCAAGGTCCTAGTGGCCGGGGGCGGGGTGGGCGCCATTCCCGTCGCTGCCGCCGAGCTGTTCGACCCGGCCACCGGGCAGTGGCGGGCGACAGGGGCCCTGAACGAGGCCCGGCGCGGCCACGCCGCGGCGGTGATGGCCGACGGACGGGTGCTGGTGGCCGGCGGCCGCAACCCCGACGGCGACCCCACCCCCTCGGCCGAGCTCTACGACCCGGCGACGGGCACCTGGGCGGTGACCGCGCCCATGAGCCTGGGCCGCATCGGCCCCACCCTGAGCGTGCTGGGGGACGGGCGGCTGCTGGTGGCCGGCGGCTCCGCACCCGGCACCGGCGGCGCCGGCGGCGGCCAGACCATCCGTCCCGACGCCACCGCCGAGATCTTCGATCCCCGGACGTCCACGTGGCGGACCACCAACGCCATGAGCACGGCCCGCTTCGAGCACACGGCCACCGTGCTGGCCGACGGCAAGGTGCTGATGGCCGGGGGCCAGGGGCCGGGTGAGGGTGGCCGTCTGACGGCGCTGGTCACCACCGAGCTCTACGACCCTGCGGCCGACACCTTTGTGGGCTCCACCAACCTGGGCGAAGGGCGAGCCAACCACGCCGCCGTCCTGCTCAACGACAAGTCGACGGTTCTGGTCGTCGGAGGCGTGGGCGGGACCAACACCGACGTCTCCCTGGGGTCGGCCGAGCTGTACGACGCCCGCTCCGGCAGCTGGACCCGGGTCGCCCCCCTGGCCGGCTCGCGAACGGGGTCCAGCGCGACCCTGCTGGCCGACGGGCGGGTGCTGGTGGCCGGAGGGGAGTCCTCTACCCGGGGGCAGCGGCGGTCGCTGCGCCAGGGCGAGGTGTTCGACACGCAGAGCCGGGAGTGGCGTTCGGCGGGCGACATGGCCTGCCCCCGCAGCGAGCACGCCGCCGTCCTGTTGAGCGACGCCTCCGTGCTGGTGGTGGCGGGTGACGCCGCCTTCCCCGGTCAGGCGCCCATCGCCCAGGGATGCGCCGACCGCTACCGGGCCTGACTCAGTCGCTCCGGGAGGCCCGGAAGGTACGGAGCCGGAGGCTGTTGCTGACGACGAACACGCTGGAGAAGGCCATGGCCGCTCCCGCCAGCAGTGGGTTCATGAAGCCGGCGGCGGCCACGGGCAGGGCGGCC
>JAIVIH010000089.1 GCA_020200615.1 Actinomycetota bacterium
CCGCCGCCCAATGGTTGCAGTCGGGGCAGCTGACCACCCAAGCGGCCGTGTCCGCCTTCGAGATCCTCCAGCAGGTGCCCGGAGTGGGTCAGGTGAGCGTGTCCGGGCCGGGCGAAGCGTCTACGCCGCAGGCCGACAGCCCGGCACCTCGGAACGGTGACGGGGACGGGAAGGGCAAGGCCAAGGGGAAGGACGACGACGACTGACTCAGTCGTCCCGGCTGAGTCAGCGCTCCTTGCGCACCAGCCACCGCAGTCGCCGAGCGCCTTCGAACGCAGCCTCTGCCGCCAGCTGCCCGACGCTGGTGGACAGCGTGGGGTAGACGTGGATAAGGCTGGCCACTTCGGCCAGACGCATCCCCTCGTGGATGGCGAGGGCCAGCTCGTGGATCATCTCGCCCGCTGACGGAGCGAGGATGTGGGCGCCCACGATCTTCCCCTTGGCCGTCACCAGGATGATGGCGCCCTCGGGCGTCCCCTCGGCCCGTGCCCGGTCGGAGTGGGAGAGCTCGAGCCGGTACACCTCGACGTCCTCCCCGTGCTTCTCCTCGGCTTCGGCCACGGTGAGGCCGGCGTGGGCCAGCTCGGGGTCGGTGAACGTGCACCACGGCACGAAGTCGGTCACCTTGCCCTTGCCCGGGTAGAAGGCGTCGCGAACGGCCCGCACCGCCTCGTAACCGGCGGAGTGGGTGAACAGGTACCGGCCGGCGAGGTCTCCGCTGGCGTAGACGGAGGGCAGAGACGTGCGCATGCGTTCGTCCACCTCCACCCCTCGCTTGCCGACCTTGATCCCTGCTTCCTCGAGCCCGAGCCCCTCGATGTTGGGCCGGCGGCCCACGGCCACCAGGAGCTCCTCGGCCTGCCACCGGGAGGGCTCGCCGTTCTCGCTTCCGTGAACCACCTTCTGGCCGCCCGCCTTCGTCACCCGCTCGGTGGTGACGTTGAGGCGGAGGTCGACGCCCTCGTCCCGCAGGGTACGGGTGAGCATGGCCACGAGATCGGGCTCGTCCCTGGGCAGGATCCCCGGCCCCTTCTGGAGCACGGTTGTCTGGACCCCGAGGCGGGTGAAGGCCTGGGCCATTTCGATGGCGATGGGACCGCCGCCGATCATCACCACGCTCTTCGGCGCCCGGTCCACCTCGAACAGGTTCTCGCTGGTGAGATAGCCGGCCTCCCGTAGCCCCTCCAGGGTCGGGACAGCGGGGCGACTTCCGGTGCAAAGGAGGATGAAGCGCGACTCGAGCTCGCGATCCGGGCCTCCGGACGGATCTTGCGGGGTGACCAGGACGGAGTTGGGACCGGTCAGCCGGGCAGTGCCGAGGATGACCTCGACGCCCATGTCCTCGAAGCGCCTGGGGTTGTCGTCGGAGGTGGCCACCTCCTGCTGGATCGTCCGGATCCGCTTCCACACCAGCGACGTGTCGATCTCGGGGTCGACCGACGGAAGCCCGTACTTGTCTGCCACCCGCATGGTGTGGGCCGCCTTGGCCGAAGCCAAGAGGGCCTTGCTCGGGACGCACCCCGTCCACAGGCAGTCTCCGCCCACCCGGGAACGTTCCACCACTGCCACCCGCAGGCCGATGGTGGCCGCGAACTCGGCTCCGATCATCCCGCCGGAGCCCATGCCCACGATCACGAGGTCGTAGCGCGACATCGTGCGACTTTATGCCGGTGTCCCAGCCGGCCGCCTCTACGCTCGTCGCATGCCGTTCGACCCGTCGTCCGGGGCCATGGACGTCATCCTCGGCCTCGCCGCGCTGGCGACTCTGGTCTCCCTGGCCCGGGCCTGGAGCCGGTTCTGGGACGGCGACTTCACCTCCGCCGACCGGCGGCTCGCCACCCAGATCGCCGTCTTCCTGATCCCGCCGATCGTGGTCCTCCTCCACGAGGGGGGCCATGTCCTCGCCGCCGTCGTCGTAGGCGCTGACGTCCTCGACTTCAGCTACGGGCTGTTCGAGGGATCGGTGACCATCGCCGGCGGGATCACCCCGGCGGAGGACTGGACCATCGCCCTCGCCGGCAACCTCGTCGGCGTCCTCACCGGCCTGATGATGGTCGTGGCCGGTGTGTCCGTCCGGAGCTGGCGCCGGCCCCTCCGCTACGTGCTGGTCGCGGGCGGTTTGCTGGAGATCGTCTTCACCCTGGTGATGTACCCGGCCCTCTCGCTGGTGGCGCGCTTCGGGGACTGGACGGCGATCTACGACGTCGATCGGACCCCGGGGCTGAGCTGGGCCACCGCCGTCCTGCACGCCCTGAGCCTCCTCGGTTTGTGGATGTGGTGGCGACGGCGCGGGCGAGCCGTGCTCTTCGGGATCGCCAGTGGCAGCGAGGCGAAGTTGGAGGAGCTGGAAGCGGCGATCAGGACTGCGCCCATGGACATCGCCGCGCGGTTGGCGCTGGCCGACTTCTACGCCCGCCGCGGCGAGCTGGCCCTCGCCCGCAGCACGCTGGACGAGGCGGTGGCGGAGTGTGGAGAGGTTCCCCGGCTTCACCTTGGCCGGGCCCGGCTCGGGCTCTGGCAGGGCCGGTGGAACGACGTGGTCATGGCCGCCCGGCGGGGCCTGCAGGGCGACGACGGCGACGAGGACGTCCGCCAGAAGCTGTGGGCCAACCTGGCTCTGGCCCTCACCGAGATGCAGCGGCCGGATCACGCCCTCGCCGCCTACGAGCACCTCATGCCGCCCGTGGCCGACGACCTGCGGGTGAGGTACGGGCGGGGACTGGTCCGGCTCGAGTCGGGCGACACCCAAGCCGGGCGGCTCGACTTGGAGGCCGTCGTCACCCACCTTCCCGAGGGAGACCTCCTCCGGCGCTGGGCCCAGGCCCGGCTCGAGGGTCATCCTCTGGAGGAGCCGCCCGACCCGAACGTCCCCGCCTACGCCAGGAGCGACGGGCCCCCGCCGGCCCCCATCGCCGGCGTCTGACCGCACCGACCTCCCGCCCGGGAGCGGGACCTATCAGCTCGCAGGGCCGATGACCGGAAGCTGCTGGAGCCAGGGCTCCAGCTCGCCCTGGGTCGCCACGTTGTCGAACCGGGCCGCGATCCGCCCGTCGGCCCCGATGGCGAACACCCAGGGCTCGTTGAGCCCCTCGTTGCGGAGGAGCCAGTCGGCGGCGGCCTTGTTCACGACCTTGCCCTGGAAGTCCTTCCAGATCTCGATGTGGACGAAGCTGGCCCGGTCGCCGTAGGTGTGGGCCAGACCGGCGACCATGTCGGTGACGGGCCCGCAGAACTGGCTCTGGCAGTAGACCGGCGTGGCGAAGACGGCCAGGATCGGCCGCTTGGCGGCCAGGGCCGCGGCCAGCGTGGTGCCGTGCAGTTCGGGGTCGGGAATCTCGCCGTTGGCCCCCCGGGAGTCCACCGCGGCTTTGGGCACGTCCGGAGAGGTGAGGGTCAGGTTCTCGGTGGGCAGGGCCGGTTCTCCCACGAAGGGCACGGCCCGCCGCTCGTTCACACCGAAGGCGGCTGTGGCCTTCTGCTCCTTGCCCGCCACCTTGGCCGTCACCTCGACCCGGTAGAAGCCCGGCTGGCTGAACCCGGCCACGCTGGCGTAGACCCCGCGGCCCTCGGACGGAAGGACCACCCGGGGCTCGGTCGGCGCCGGTGTCGGCACCTGCGTGCCGTGGATCGCCAGGAACCGGGCGGGCGTGGACTCGCCGAACGTGCCGGGCGCGTTCGAGTCCTTCGTGCCCAGGTAGGCGAAGCGCAGGGAGACGGTGCCGAAGGCCAGGAAGCGCCGGTCGCCGGTGAACACCCCGACGAGGATGCGGGTCGGCGGTCCCACGGCCAGGTCGAAGCTGCCCACCTCGGCCACCAGGTCGTCCTCGGACGGCGTGCTGGAGCTGCTCTCGACGTCGGTCGAGGAGTCGCTGCAGCCGGCGAGGAGCAGGAATGCCGCCGCGACGAGGGCGACGGTTTGGCGCGTCATCGCCTTCGCCCACGGCGATCGTCGGCGACGGCGTGGCCTGGTCGCCGTTGTCGTCACCGCAGCCGGAGAGGGCCAGGGTGGCGCCCAGGAAGACGGCCGCTGCAACTCGGGGTCGGCGCCGCCTCACCGGGCGGATGGCTCGGGTCGTACCCGCTCCAGGACCCGGAGGGAGCCGGTGGCCGAGTTCCGGTCCTCGACGAAGAGGCCCGACTCCACCGCCCGGTGGAACACCTCGTAGGGCGGGCGGCCTCCGTCGGCCGGGTCGGGGAACACGTCGTGGATGGCGAGTAGCCCGCCGGGCGCGACCTGAGGGGCCCAGGCGTCGTAGTCGGCGTGGGCAGCGGACCGGCCGTGGCCGCCGTCGAGGAAGACCAGACCCAGGGGCGTGCGCCAGTGGGCGGCAACCACGGTGGACTCTCCGACCACGGCGAAGACGCAGTCTTCGAGCCCGGCGGCCTCGAGGGTGCGCCTGAGGTGGGGGAGGGTGTCGATGCGGCCGGTCTCGGGATCGACCACGGCCGGATCGTGGTGCTCCCAACCCGGCTGGTTCTCCTCCGACCCGCGGTGATGGTCGACGGTGAACAGGACGGTCCCCGCTTTCCTGGCCGCGACGCCCAGGTACACGGCCGACTTCCCGCAGTAGGTCCCCACCTCGAGCAGCGGCCCGACGAGAGCCGCCCGCCGTCCCACCCGGTGAAGCGCCTCGCCCTCGGGTTCGGGCATGAAGCCCCTGGTGTGGCGAGCGACCTCACGCCAGCGTGTGGCCCCCTCGGTCGTCACGCTCATGTCTTGTCGGTGACCCCGGCGGCGTCGAAGGTGGCCATCTCGGCCAGCACCTTGGCCGCCGCCTGCAGCAGAGGCAAAGCCAGGCAGGCCCCGCTGCCCTCACCGAGGCGCATGCCCAGGTCGAGGAGGGGCTCGAGGCCGAGGTGGTCGAGGACGGCGGCCGCCCCGGGCTCGACCGAGCGGTGCCCGGCGATGCAGAACTCCACGCTCACCGGCGCAAGGAAGGCGGCCACCAGCACTCCGGCCAGCGCCACCACCCCGTCCACCACCACGGGCACCCGAGCGGCGGCCCCGCCGACCACGAACCCGGCCAGAGCGGCAATCTCCAGGCCGCCCACGGATGCGAGGATCGCGAGCGGTTCGGGAGGGTCGGGCAGCGTCCCGTCGGCCCGGGCCCGCTCCAGGCCCCGCTCGACCACGGCGACCTTGTGGGCCCACGTCCGATCGTCGATGCCCGTCCCCCGCCCCGTCACCTCGGCCGGGGGCCGGCCCGTGAGAGCGGCGATCACGGCGGCCGAGGGGGTGGTGTTGGCGATCCCCATGTCTCCTGTGACCAGGCACCTGGCCCCGGCGGCCACGGCCTCGGCCGCAACTTCGGCACCGATGTCGAGCGCCTGCCTGGCCTCGGGCACGGACATGGCCGGTTCCACCGCCAGGTTGGCGGTTCCGTGTCGGACCTTGCGGTCGAGCAGGCCGGAGGACGGCGGGAGGAGCCCCAGCACCCCGACGTCCACCACGACGACCTCGGCGCCGGTGTGGCGGGCCAGCACGTTGATCGCCGCCCCCCCGGCACAGAAGTTGGCCACCATCTGGGCGCGCCCGAGGGAGCCCCGGGGTTTGGTCAGGCGAGCGTCGTGGGCGACGGCCTCCGCCTCGGAAGACCGGCTGGAGGGAGTGAGGGCGGCGAAGGCCCGGTCGAACGCCCCGGTACCCCGCTCAGGGGGCCGCTCGGGCCCGGGGCGGGCGTCGGCCAATGGGGGGGATCCCTAGGTGGGGAGCCCGGTGCGCCCATCGAGGGCGGGGGGAAGCTCCTCGGCGTGGTGGACGAACAGCACCTTGTTGAGGATCACGAACTTGGCGATCCACAGCACGCCGAACGCCCCCAGGGCGGCGGCCATGACGATGAGCGTCGTGCCCAGGTGGGACGACGTGATCTCGTCGGCGTGGCTCTCGGCGAAGCCGGCGGCCCAGGTGGAGAAAACCAGGCCGATCAGGGCCATGACCCAGAAGGGGACGACTTCCCTCATGAGGTTGGACCGGCCCCGCTTGCCCCAGGCCCACGCTCGGTTGAGGTAGTAGGACGGGATGGCAGATATCAGGACGGCGGTGATGTTCGAGGTGCGGGCCGACAGGTGAAAGATCCCGAAGGCCACGAGAAGCACGACCTGGCTCACCGCCACCGCGATCACGGACACCATGCTGTAGCGCACCAGCTTTTTCCCCTCGGGGGAGCGAGCGCGCTGTATCAGAGCGTCAAGACGGCTAGCCATCTGCAAATGGTATCGGCGCCCGGTCCGGGAAGATAAAGCGGCAGGTCAGCTCCGGCGCGTCCGGCGGTTCCGGACCGGCGGCGGTAGCGTGCAGTCATGAGTCAGGCGACTTCGGTGGAAGCGCTTGGGATCGCCGTGGCGGCTCGCGTCCCGGCCCTGCTCTGGGGCGCACCGGGCACGGGGAAGACGTCCGTCGTCCGGGCTCTGGCCGACGCCCTGGGCTGGCCCTGCGAGACCGTCATCGCCGCCATCCGGGAGCCGTCGGACTTCTCCGGGCTGCCTGTGGTGTCCGCCGGCGACGTGCGTATGGCTCCGCCCCGCTGGGCTCAGCGCCTGGCCGCGGCCGGCCACGGCCTGCTGTTCCT
>JAIVIH010000336.1 GCA_020200615.1 Actinomycetota bacterium
CCCACCGGTCGCGGAGGTAGCGGGCGGCGGTGGTGGCGGCGTCGGCGGCGTCGTTCCAGCCCTCGAAGGCGGCGATCAGCACCGGCCGGCGGAGCTTGGGCCGGTCTTCCCAGCGCACGGAATCCACCCGGCCACGGTACCGGCCCCTCACCCGGTAGCCGCACCGGCCGCGGCGAACGCTCCCCAGAGCCGGGCGTAGGCGCCCGTGCCCGTGTCAGCTGACGGCTTCGCCGTCCCGGTCGGGGCCCCAACCCCGGCCTCCTCCGAAGCGGCGGGGGCCCCAACCCCGCCGCCGGCCGTCCCGGCGGCCAGGAGCTGCTCGTGGGTACCCGTCTCCACGACCCGGCCCTTGTCGATGACCACTATGCGATCGGCGCCCTGGGCCGTCTGCAGCCGGTGGGCGATGATCAGCGTGGTCCGTCCCGACGAGAGCACGCCCATGGCCCGGACCACTCGGGCCTCGGTGGCCAGGTCGAGGGTGGACGTAGCCTCGTCCAGCAGGAGGATGGCGGGGTCTACGAGCCAGGCCCGGGCCAGGGCGATCAGCTGCCGCTGACCGGCCGACAGGGAGCGCCCTCGCTCGGCCACGACGTGCCGGTAGCCGCCTGACAGGCGGGCGATGAACTCGTGGGCCCCCACGGCCCGGGCCGCGGCCTCGACCTCGGCGTCGCTCGCCTCGGGATGCCCGTAGGCGATGTTGTCCCGGATCGTTCCCGAGAAGAGGAACGCCTCCTGAGGCACGTAGCCCAGTTGGCGACGGTAGGCGCCCAGGTCGACGTCGGTGAGAGGTATTCCGTCGACCAGCACCCGACCTTCGGTGGGGTCGTAGAACCGGGCCGCTAGCTTGACCATGGTCGACTTGCCCGCGCCCGTCTCGCCCACCAAGGCCACCGTCTCCCCGGGCGCCACGTCGAGGTTGACCTCGGACAGGGCGTCCTCGTTGGCCCCCGCGTACCGGAACCCGACCCCTTCGAACCGCAGCGCCCCCCGAAGGGGCCCGGGCTCCACGGGGTGGTAGGCGGCCCGAACCGAAGGCTCGGTGGCCAGCAGCTCGCCGATCTTGGCCAGAGAGGCGCGGGCCTGCTGGTAGGTGTCGAACACCTGGGACAGTTGCTGGATGGGTGAGAACAGCAGGTTGAGGTAAAGCAGGAAGGCCACCAGCTCGCCGGGGCTGAGGGAGCCCGTGGCCGCCAGCCGGTAGCCCACGCCCAGTACGACGGCCGCGGCCAGCACCGAGAGCAGCTCGATGAACGGGAAGTAGGTCGCCACCAGTCGCTGGGCGGTCATGCGGGCGTCGAGGTGGTCCCGGGCCACGCGCTGGAAGTCGTCGATGTTGCGCTCCTGGCGGGCGTAGGCCTGGGCCACCCGGATGCCGGAGACGCTCTCCTGGAGGTTGGCGTTGACCGTGGCGATGCGCTCCCGGGCCGTGCCGTAGGCCCGGTCCGACCGGCGCCGGAACCACACCGTCGCCGCCGCCAGGGGCACGAGGGTGGAGAGCGTGACCAGTGACAGCTGGGGGTTCATCACCGCCAGGACGACGGCCACGCCGGCCAGGGTGATGACGCTCACCACCGCGTTCACCAGGCCGGTCTGGAGCAACTGGGACAGGGCCTCCACGTCGGTGGTCATGCGGGTCATGATCCGGCCCGACAGCTCCCGCTCGTAGTAGTCGAGGCCCAAGCGCTGGAGGTGAGCGAAGATCCGGATCCGCAGGGCCAGGAGGAGTCGCTCGGCGGTGCGGCCCGTCACCCGTTGCTGGGCCCACACCACACCCCAGTCGGCCACGGTGACGGCCAGGAACACGGCCGTCACCGTCCATAGGGCCGCTCGCGAGCCGTCGACCACACCCCGGTCGATCCCGGCCCGCACCAGGGCCGGCCCCGCCAGCGAAGCCAGGGCGTCGAGGACGACGAGGACGAGGCCACCGGCCAGGGCTCGGCGGTACGGGCGCAGAAATCGGCCGAGACGGAAGTCGGGGTCCGGCTCACTCTCCCGGCCGGCGTCGACGCCCGGGTCGTCGGTCCCCATGGCGTGCATCCCGAGCATGCCTTCGGGCGGAGGTCCGGCGGACGCCTGGGCCCGAGCCGCCCGCTGGCTGCCGTCACCCTCAGCCGGCCAGGCCGAGGCGGTGACCTGCCCCGGGGCCCAACCGGCGGCGCCGTCACGGTCGCTGACGACCTCGTCGTCGCCCTCCAACTCCGGCCCCACGACCTCGTCGCAGGCGTCGCCCGGGCCGGCGAGGAGGAGCCGGTACAGCGGCGAACGGGCCAGCAGCTCCTCGTGGGTGCCTGCGTCCACCACCCGCCCCTTGTCGACCACGGCGATGCGGTCGGCCAGGCGCAACGTCGACCGGCGGTGGGCCACGAGCAGCGTGGTGCGCAACCCCCGGCGCCCGGCGACCGGTCCGCTCATCAGCCTCCGAAGCGTGGCGTGGATCTCCTCCTCGACCCGGGCGTCGATGGCCGACGTGGCGTCGTCCAGCACCAGCACCCGGGGATCGGTCAGCAGCGCCCGGGCCAGGGCGACGCGCTGACGCTGGCCTCCGGACAGGCTGAGGCCGCCCTCACCCAGGCGGGTGTTGTAGCCCTCGGGCAGGGCGACGATGAACTCGTGGGCCTCCGCCGCCCGGGCCGCCGACTCGACCTCCGCGTCGGTGGCGTCCGGTCGCCCGTAGGCGATGTTGGCCTTGACCGTGTCGGAGAACAGGAACGTCTCCTCGAACACCACCCCGATCTGCCGTCGCAGCGAGTCCAGGCTGACGTCCCGCACGTCCACCCCGTCGATCCGGACCGTCCCCTCTTGGACGTCGTAGAAGCGGGGCAGGAGGAGGGCGACGGTCGACTTCCCGGAACCCGACGGGCCCACCAGCGCCACTGTCTCGTGGGGGGCGATGGTGAGGGTGAAGTCGGCCAGCACCGGCTCCGAGCGCAGGTAGCCGAACCGGACGCCCTCGAACCGCAGCTCACCGTCGCCCCGCGGCAGATCCTGGGCATCGGGTCGCTCGACCACCACCGGCGTGGAGTCGAGCAGCTCGAAGATCCGCTCGGCGCCGGCGCGGGCCTGCTGGGCGATGACGGTGAGGGAGGACAGCATCCGCACCGGCGAGACGAGCTGGAGGAGGTAGGTCGAGAAGGCGAGGAAGGTGCCGATGCTGATCCGGCCCTCGAGGGCGAGCCAGCCGCCGAACGCCACCACCGCCACCTGGCCCAGGGACGGCACGGCCTGAAGGGCGGAAGTGAACCCCGCCTGGATGCGGACGGCCCGCATGTGGGAGCCGAACAGGGCCCGTGACGCGCCGACCAGGCGGTTCAGCTCCTGGCCTTCCTGACCGAACCCCTTCACCACCCGGACGCCCGAGACCGCCTCCTCGACCACCCCGGCGACCTCGGCCGCCTTCTGCTGGGCGTCCCACGCCGCGGGGAAGACGGCGGTGCGCAGCCGGAGGGCGATGACCGTGACCACGGGCACCACTAGGAGGGCGACCACGGTCAGCAGGGGTGACAGGGCGACCATGATCACCAGCGAGGCCACGAGGAGGACGACGTTCCCGCTGAACAGCGGGAGAAAGGCCAGCAGGCCTTGGACCAAGGCGACATCGGAGCTGGCCCGAGAAACGAGCTGCCCGGTGTGGAACTCGTCATGGCGGGCGAAGTCGAGGCGCTGCAGGCGGGTGTAGATGTCGTTCCGCAGGTCGTATTGCACGCCCAGGGCGACCCGCCCGCCCACGTAGCGGCGGACGTGGGCGGCCCCGAAGCGGACCAGGCCGGCGGCCACCAGCAGGCCCAACCACAGGCCGAGGGGCCGCCGCCGGGCCAGGATGACGTCGTCGACCACGATCTTCTGGATGACGGGGGTCAGAGCGGTGACGGTGAGCCCTCCGAGGGCGGCGCCGAAGGAGAGGACCACGTCCCGGCGGTGGGCCCGCAGGTAGGGGAGCAGACGTCGGATCCAGCTGTCGGGCCGGGTCTCGGTGGCCTCGACGGCCACGGCGGCCGCGCCGTCCTCCGTCATGACCGCCGGAGGTCGGCCCCGGCAGGCCCCGCGGGCCCGGCGTCGAGGGCAGCTCCCAGCCCCGCTATGGCTTTCAGCAAGGAGGCCGGCTCCCCGGTGTCGGCCAACACCCTGGCCAGGGCGGCGCCCATGGTCCTCTCCGCCTCTTGAAGGGCTCGCTTCCCTGCCGGGGTCAGCGCGATCCGGATCGAACGGCGGTCCTGGGGCACGGGCTCGCGTTTGAGGTACCCGCGAATCACGAGGCCGTCCACGGCGGCGGTGATGGTGGGCTTGGCCACCGCCAGGTCGCACGCCAAGTGAGTCGTCCGGTCACCGCCCTCGTCCACCGCGGCCAGCACGCGGTACTGCGGGAACGAGAGTCCGTCTAGCGAGCACTCCAGCAGTCGCGCCAGCCGGGACAGCGTCCGCACCGCCTGAGGGGCATCATCGGGCATGCTCTTCAGGGTAGTCGTTCGACGCTCGAACTGTTCAGTTACGTTGCCAGCCTTCCCCCGAGTAGGCTAACGCCCCGCATGGACGACGCCATCTTGCTTCAGGAACTCGCCCCTGTGGCCGAGCGCCTTCTCGAGCGCCACCTGGCCACGGCCCGCGAATGGATGCCGCACGAATACGTGCCCTGGAGCCGGGGGCGCGACTACGAGCAGGGCGAGCACTGGGAGGAAACGCCGCTCACGCCGCCGCCCGCGGTGCGCAGCGCCCTCTTCGTCAACCTGCTCACGGAAGACAACCTGCCGTACTACTTCGGCACCATCGACCGTGTCTTCGGAGACGAGCATCCCTGGCGTGAATGGGTCCGCCGCTGGACGGCGGAGGAGATGCGCCACGCACTCGTCATCCGGGACTACGTGGTCGTCACCCGGGCCATCGACCCGGTCGGCCTCGAGCACGCCCGGATGCTTCAGGTGAGCAACGGCGAGGTCCCCGAGCCTCCCGACGTCCCCGAGGGCCTGGTCTACGTCGCTCTCCAGGAGCTTGCCACCCGTATCGCCCACCGCAACACGGGCAAGATGCTCGAGGACTCACGGGGGTACGAGCTCCTGTCCCGCGTCGCGGCCGACGAGAACCTCCACTTCCTCTTCTACCGGGACCTGACCACGGCCGCCATCGAGATCGACCCCTCGGCCATGGTCCTGGCCATGGCCAACCAGGTGCGCAATTTCCAGATGCCGGGCACCGGGATCCCCGACTTCTCCAGCCACGCCCGGGCCATCGCCGCAGCCGGGATCTACGACCTCGCCATCTTCCTGGAGCAGGTGGTGGTTCCGGTGGTCCAGCAGCACTGGCGCCTCAAGTCGCTGGAAGGCCTCAGCCCCGAGGCGGAGATCGCCCGGGAGTCGCTGGTAAGGCACATCGAGCGTCTCGGCAGAGTGGTCGCCCGCCAGGCCGAACGTCGCGAGGAAGCGGCTGTGAGCCAGCGAGTCGGCGCCGTCCGCTGACCCGTCGTCCGGCGGTGCAACGCCTTCTGCGGCTTCGCCGCCCCGGACGGGGCCCCAACCCCGTCCTCCTCCCGAGCGGCGGGCCCCAAACCCCCACGCCGGGCCGTACGTCCTCCTAGCCTGGCCCCATGCACGATGCCGTGGTGGTGGGGGCGGGCCCCAACGGCTTGTCCGCCGCCGCAGCTCTCGCTCGGGCCGGCCATTCGGTGCTCGTGCTGGAGGCCGCCGATCGTGTAGGGGGGGGAGCCCGTTCGGGGGAGCTGACCCTTCCCGGGTTCGTCCACGACATCTGTTCGGCCATTCACCCCCTGGCCGTCTCCTCGCCCTTTCTCGCCGAGCTCCCGCTGGCCGAGCACGGGCTCTCCTGGGCCCACCCCGAGGCCCCTGCGGCCCACCCCCTGGA
>JAIVIH010000090.1 GCA_020200615.1 Actinomycetota bacterium
TGTTCATCGTCTCGAGCCTGCTGCTAGCCGCATGCGGGGACGACGACGACGGGACGGTAGGTGGCGGCTCGGCCACCACCGCCGGCACCACGGGAACGAGCCAGACCGTCACCCTCGCCTTGGGCGGTCCGTTCTCGGGAGCGTCCAAGTCCACGGGCGACAAGATCCGTGGCGGAGCCCGGCTGGCGGCGGACGAGATAAACAACGCCGGCGGGATCACAGGTGGGCCCCTGAAGGGGGCCAGGATCGGCTTCAAGGAGTTCGACGACACCGGCGTTCCCGCCCAAGGCGCCACCAACATGCGCACGATCGTGGACGACAAGGAGATCCTGGCCTTCGTGGGGTCGGGAAGCTCGGACGTCTCCGTGGCCCAGGCGCCCGTGGCCAGCGAGACCGGGTTCCCCTATCTGTCGGCCTACGGCTCCTCGCCGAAGATCCTCGAAGCGGCCACGGCCAAGAAGAGCGTGTTCGTGATCGCCCCCACCTTCCCCGCCTACGCCTTCTCCGTCACCGACGAGCTGCTCAAAGCGGGCCGGACCAAGCCCGGGATCATCCACCAGACCGGCACCTACGGCGACGGTGTGGCCGACCTGGTCGTCGCCCGGCTCCGGCAGAAGAACATGAGCCCCGTGGCCAAGGAGCCGTTCAAGTCGACCGACACTGACATGCGGACCCAACTGGCCAAGATCAAGGACGCCGAACCCGACTCCCTCATCATGGTCGGGCTGGCGCCCACCGACGCCCTGATCCTCAAGCAGGCGGACGAGATCGGACTGAAGGTACCCGCCTACGACCCTGGCGGCATCACCAAGAACGACCAGTTCCTGAAGGACGCGGGCCCTCTGGCCGAGGGGGTCGTGGGCAACACGCCGAGCTACGAGCCCCGCGACACGGGCGCGACCCGGTCCCTGAAGGAGGGTTACACGAAGGCCACGGGGGAATCGGTCGTGCCCGACCCTGCCGTGTTCTCCTACGAAGGGGTGCGGGCCGTCGCCGCGGCCTTGGCCGAGGGCGCCACCGGTCGGGAGGACCTCCCCGACCACCTGCGGCGGATCAGCATCTCTGACACCGGCGTCGGCTCGCTGCGGTTCGCGGCGGACGGCTCCCGCATCGGTGGGCGCCTCTACGTCTTCCGCATCAACAACGGGAAGCCCGAGTACTTCATCAGCTACGAGCAGACCGGTCCTCAGGAAGTCAAGGAGGTTCCTCTCGGGTGAGCGGCCCGGCCGGCTGCCGCCTGGGGCGAGGGCTGGCGATCGCCGGTCTGGTCGTGGCCGTGCTCGTCCCCCTCTGGATGGGTGGCCGCAGCGGCTTCGGGCTCGGCACCACGGCCGTCATCGCCGTGATGCTGGCCCTCGGCTACCAGGTCACATTCGGCTTCTCGGGGCAGCTGTCTCTCGCCCACGCGCCCCTTCAGGGCGTGGGGGCCTACGCCGTGGCCAACCTGACCACCGAGGCCGGGTGGTCGTTCTGGGCGGCGCTGCCCGTGGCCGTGGTGGTGGCCGCCGCCTTCGGCGCCGTCGTCGGGCTGCCGGGTCTGCGTGTCCGGGGCGACGTCTTGGCCCTGGTGACCCTGGGCGCGGGGGAGATCCTCCAGTCGCTGTACCTGAACACCGAACGCTTCACCCAGGGCTCCGACGGCATCGCCGGCA
Source organism: Actinomycetota bacterium (assembly GCA_020200615.1). The sequence goes on from JAIVIH010000090.1 coordinate 1,653, forward strand.
TTCCCCCCGTCTCCGTCCTGGGGCGCGCTGTCGACCACCGGGGCCTGTATGCCGTTGCCCTCGTTCTGGGGTTCGCCACCCTGGCCGCGGTGATGGCCCTGAAGGCGTCACCCCTCGGGCGGGCGTGGCTGGCCGCACGCGACGACGAGGTTGCGGCTGAGGCTCTCGGGGTCCACACCGGCAGGCTGCGATTGCTGGCCTTCGCCGCCGGCGCCGGCATCGCCGGGGCCGCCGGCGCCCTGTACGCGGTCCAGGACCGCTTCGTGTCCTCGGTCTCCTTCGGCCTGGGTCAGACGGTGATCGTCACCCTCGTCGTCCTGGTGGCCGGTGAGGCCCGAATCGGGCGTACCGTGGCTGCGGCCATCGCCATGACCTTCGTCACCTATCAGCTGACGCCCTACGGACAGGTCTCGGAAGGAATCACCGGCTTCCTGATCCTGGCCGTCGTCGCCGTCCGGTTGGGACTCGCCGGGGCGGCTGTCGCACGCCTGCGCTCATGGGCGAGAACGGCCTCCGGGCGTGACGGGCGGGCACTGGCGGCGGCCCGATGAGCGGGCTGGAGCTGGTGCGCGTGGCCCGGCAGTTCGCCGGGGTACACGCCGTGCGGGGCGTCTCCCTCCGCATCGCTCCCGGGGAGGTGGTGGGCCTGATGGGCCCCAACGGGTCGGGCAAGACCACCCTCGTCAACCTGGCGAGCGGTGCGCTCCGTCCTGACGCCGGCTCCGTCATCGTGGACGGCCGGGACCTGACCGGGCGGGCCACGGCCCGGTTCGCCGCGGCCGGGGTGATCCGGACGTTCCAGGCCCTCCGCCTGTTCGAGGGGTTGTCGGTCATGGACAACGTGCTGATGGGCGCCCAGCGCGGTTTGCGGCCCTCGCTGTTGGCGGCGCTCTTCCGTCAGCCACGGTTCCGGCACCGGGAGATGGCCCTGCGGGAAGCGGCTGCCGCGGCCTTGGACGACGTGGGCATGTTCGCCTTCGCCGCCCGGCCGGTAGGAGCGCTGTCGCACGGCCAGCGGCGACGGGTGGAGCTGGCCCGAGCCTTCGCCGCCAAGCCCGCCTACCTGGTGCTGGACGAGCCCGGCTCGGGTGTGGACCCGGACCAGCTCGACGCCGTGGCTTCCATGATCGGCCGCCAGGGCGCCGCCGGGGTCGGGATCCTGGTGGTGGAGCACGATGCGGGCCTGCTCGAGCGCGTGGCCGGCCGCGTGGTGGGCATGGCCGGGGGGACGGTCGTCGCCGAGGGGGCCTTCGCCGACGTCGCCGCCCATCCTGCGCACGCGTCCCACCTGGCGGTGCCCGGTTGACCGGAGGAATCGTGGCCGAGACCCGCCTCGAGGTTCGTGGGCTGCACGCGGGATGGGACGGCATCCCCATCGTGCGGGGAGCCGACTTCGATGTCCAGGCCGGCGAGATCGTCGCCGTGCTCGGCGGCAACGGGTCGGGCAAGTCGACCCTGGTTTCGTGTCTCGCCGGTCTGATCCGTCCCACCGCCGGGTCCGTCCGGCTTGACGGCCGCAGGGTGGAGGGACACGGGACGGTCCGGCTGGCAGCGCTGGGGCTGCGCCTTCTGCCTCAGACACGGAGAGTGTTTCCCACCATGACCGTCGCCGAGAACCTGGAAGTCGTCGAGCTGAGATCGGGAAAGCCCGACCTGGCCGGGATCAGCCGGCGCCGGGAGGCCTGGCTGGACCGTTTTCCGGCGCTGGCGGCCAAGCTCGACCAGCCGGCGGCGTCGTTGTCCGGCGGCGAGCAGCAGCTGGTCGCCATCGGGCGCGTCCTTTCCACCGCACCGGCCGTGCTGCTGCTGGACGAGCCCTCGGCCGGGCTCTCTCCCGCCGCGGCCGCCACCTGCGCCCGTGCCTTCGCCGACGAGGCGGCCTCGGGAACGGCGGTGGTCCTGGTGGAGCAGAACCTCAGCCTGGCTCGCACCCTGGCTCACCGGGCTTTGCGCATGGAGGACGGGCAGCTCGAGCCCGACCAGGCCGCGCTAGCCGCCGGAATCGCCTCGCCATGAGCCAGGCGCCCGGGCGGCATACGCCCCCCGCAGTGGCGATCACCGGTATGGGCGCGGTCACTCCCCTCGGGCCCGCCGACGAGGCCTGGAAGGCGCTACTGGCGGGCGAGTCAGGGCTGCAGCGGGCGCCCGAGCGACTGCGGGCAGCCGGCTGCCAGGTGGCCGGACCAGCGGAGGCGTTCGACCCGGGCGACTTCCTCGACCGCTACACGGCCCGCCACATGGGCCGGTTCAGCC
>JAIVIH010000091.1 GCA_020200615.1 Actinomycetota bacterium
CAGGCGCCGCCAGATCAGCGGGCTGATCCCGCCCAACACGACGCGCAGCTGGAACACCGACGGGGACGGGAGAGGTTCGGGCATGGCGCCATCCTTCCGTCCCCGGCGGCGAGGCCGTCGTCCAGGTCACCAGCTGCTCGACCTCGGCCGAGGCCATTCCTGACACCGGCGAGGCCTCACCACCACCCCCCGCCTCCCACGGATTGTCCCGCTCTCCATGCCTCGTGAAGCCCCGCATGCATGGGGCGCGCTCTGAGCCGGCGTTGTGGGCGCGCAAAACGTCCGAACCGCGGCGGCATAGCGGAAGCTGTCAAGCCCGTTGAGACAACTCGTCATCGCTTCGTCTGTATGAACGCTTCGGGCGTCGGCTCGTTGATCCAGGCGATGGTGGGCAGCCTCGGCGGCACCGGGGGCTTGGCGAACCGGCCGGGGTTGGCGGCGTAGGCGGCGTCGAGCACGACCGCGCGCGACGCCCGGATCTCCGGAGCGGTGCCGAGGTGGACCGAGCCGGGCGTGTGCAGGCCCAACGCCCGGTGGGGGCGGTTCTCCGGGGGTCGCAGACTGTGGTGAACGGTGGGCGGCCGCGTCGGTGCTGGTGGGGCGGCCAAGACAGCGAGGCGACGAGTGCAACAGCTGTGGTGCACGTCGGCGGTTGCTCACGTGCGGGAACGAGGGGCGTTGAGGCGCGCCATCAGCTCTCGGTTCGCGAGTCGGGCGGCAGCCAGGTCCTCGGTTCGCTCGTCGAGTTGGATCCGGAGATCGGCAGCCTCCGCTTCGAACGAGGCGATGTGCTGGTTGAGCCGGTCGATGTCGTCCGGTGCTCCGAGCCCGGAGTCGTGCCAGGCCTGCTCGCCAAGGAGCTCCGACAGCCGGTGTTCGAGGTGCTGCACCCGGGCGGCCAGGCGTCCGCCGCGGTGCTGTGCGGTCAGAAGGTCGGACTGCAGTGACGCCCTCGTCACCATGAGGGCTGCGCCGGCCGCACCCGGCAGCTCGGCGCCGAGATCATGCAGCCGCTCGAGCAGGTCTCGGTGGCGGTAGAGGAAGGTCCGGTCGACGCCGGCTCGTCCGGCGATGCCGCTGACGGTGATGGGACCTCCGGCGAGGGCGGCTTCGGCCAGGGCGCTGAGCACGCGTTGGCGACGCCGGGCGGTGTCCGCTCGTCGGCCCTCGGCCATGGCGGCCGTGCGATCACCCCGCCCGGTCACCGGCCTCGGGTCGGTCGCAGCTCGACGGGCACACGGCGGACCTGCGGCATGGCGACGCTGACGGCACGGTGGCGGCGGACCACCTCGACCGCCTCGGCGACCCCGGTCCGTTCCTGCGGGCTGAGGTCGTCGAGCCCGGCCTTGACCCGCATGATCAACGCCCGGATCCGGCTGATCTCCTCCTCGGAGGGCAGGGCCTCCCGGCGGGCCCAGTCGTCGAGCTCGGAGCAGGCGAGAACGCGCTCACGGTTGCGCAGCAGATCGTCGAGATAGGCCTGCAGGTCGGGAAGATAGGAGACGTCGGTGCGGAAGTGGTCGCAGCCGGCACAGCGGAACCGGAAGGGACAGGCGCCGCCGCCGGCTCGGACGTTGGAGGGCTCGGTGCACACACCGAAGGGGACGGCGACCTCGCCCAGCGCTCGTCGGGCGTGCTCGGAGTCGAGCCTGAGCGGCGCGCCAGATTCGGTTGCCGTGCCGATCGAAGGCGAGCTCGGTGACGCGTTCGACCGCCGCCCGCCGGCGGGGCTCGCCGACGCGGTAGTAGCCCTTGGTGGTGTCGAGCTTGCGGTGGTCCATCAGTTCACGCAGGACCTCGATGGGGACCCCGGCGTCGGCGTGGCGCTGGGCGTAAGTGTGTCGATAGGCGTAGAGGACGACTCGGCGCTTGTCGAGCTCGGTGCCGTCGCTGGTGCGGACGACCGGCAGCCGGCCGACCCACTCCCGATGGTGGAAAGCCAGGCTGAAGCTGGTGATGGCGCTGCGCCCGTCGGGGTTGCGCCGGTCGGTGGGCAGCAGCCGCAGCTCGCCGGCGCTGGTCCCGGGGTATCGGGCGCGGACGCGCTGCTGCTGCCCGGCGATGACCTGGGCAGTGGCCTCGGCGATGGGCAGGCGCCGGCCGAGGCGGTTGGCCTTGTGGTTGTCGAAGACGAGCACGGCGCCGCCGTCGTCGTCGCGGGCCAGGCAGTCGTAGGGAAGGTCGCAGATCTCCTCCGGCCGACGGCCGGTGTCGATGGCGAGCTCGACGGCGCAGCGCATCTCCGCGGAGGTGATCTCGCCGAGGTGGGAGCACAGCTGGCGCATGACGTCCGCCGGCAGGTCCCGCCCGGCCCTGGCCGGCTCGGGGGCCTCGGGGATGTCGTCGCGGTGTATGACGAAGTCCTCGCCGAGCCCGGCGGCGACCTGGCCCGGCCGGGTCAGCCCCATGGCCCGGGCCCGCGTGAGCACCGCCCGCACCTCGCGGGCCGCTCGCACCCGGGCGTCGCCGCTGATCCGCCCCGCCGACTCCAGGTAGGCGAGGCGGTTCAGGAACGCCTCCATGTCCGGCCGCCCGAGCGACGCCGGGTGCTCGCACGATCGGGAAGGGCCCGCAGCGACTCCGAGAGCATCGTCACGCAGTTCACGTGATGACGCACGGCGAGGCCTCCGCTGGTGCGCCGGCCCGCCCTGACCCGCCGCCGGGGCAGGTCGTCGGCCGCCCACCGCTTGGTCGCCTCTCGCAGCCATCGCTGGCTGATGGCCGTGAACATGACCGTCCCTGAATGCCCGAACACGGCCAGGTCCCACTCGTCGCCGACGACCTCGGTCTCCGGGGTGGCCAGGGCCCGGCGGGCGTGTGCGACCACCGAGCGCACGAGACCGACGAAGCCGAGGTCCCGGCGGTCGCCGAGCACGTAGTCGGCCACGCCGTCGACCTGCTGGCGGCGCAGGTCGTCGCAGACGGCGCGCACGTCGGCCTCTTTGGTCTGCACCCGCTCGAGGCGGCAGCGCTGCTGGAGCCCGTAGAGGACCTCGGCGACGACCAGGGGGCCGAGACCGCGCAAGCTCACCTGGCCGCCCACGCGCACGGCGGGCTCGACCCGCCGCCACCGGGCCTCGTCCAGGCCCGGGTCGCGCCGGCGGGCCGCACGGAGGCGCTGCTGGTGGGCATCGCAGTAGGCGCCGTCGGGGTGGCGTCGCTGGCGGGGACAGGCTGCCACCCCGCAGGGGCTGCTCGGCCCCAGGGCCATGACGGCGGGATGGACGAGGAACGCCTCCTTCGAGACGCCCAGGGCGTCGTGCTGGTCGGCGTGGACCCGGCACAGCCCCGCCGGCCCGGAGGTGCGCTCCCGCCGGCAGCCCGCCACCAGGCACCGCTCCGGAACCCGCCTCGGCGGCCGCGCACTGGCGAGCAGCTCGACCTGATCATCGTCGAGCCCGGCATCGGAGAGGCGCCGTTCGCAGGCCTTGCAGAGCCTTCGTCGGCCGGTCGCGGTGGTCGAACAGCCCTCCACCCGGCAGACCGGGCGCACGAGGAGCCGGTGCCCATCGGGTGGAGCAAGAACGAGGCCGTCGGGGTCCCAGCCCACCTCGACCAGGAAGGCGGGGTCGATCATCGTTCTGATCCGCTCGAGCTGACCCCGGCCGCCTCCGAGCGGCAGGCCGGCGAGGGTGACGCGCCCCGACGCCTTGCTCATCGGGCCGCCCCGCCGCTCGCCCGGGGAGTGGGCACCGCCTCGATCGCCCGCCGGAGCCGGGCCGGGTCCGGGTGCATGTAGACCTGGGAGGAGGCCATGGAGCGGTGGCCGAGAAGCTCGGCGATCTCGTCCAGTGCTCCGCCGGCGTCGGCCACGTTGCTGGCGAAGGCGTGGCGCAGCTGGTGCGGCGCAACTGGGGC